>JANMSC010000054.1:0-1660 GCA_031388885.1 Gemmatimonadales bacterium
TCGGTGAAGATTATCTGGGCGCGAGCCAGGTGGTCATTCCTGAAGGCACGCTCTCCGGCAACTACTTCATCACGGTGTGGAGCGACACTTACGACGCGATTCTCGAAGATACGCTGGCGTCGAACCTGAATCCCGACGATCTCACCCAGATCGACAACAACAACTACAAGGCGCGCGCGATCAGCGTGCTCGGCATCACCCCGCCCGATCTGGTTGTCACCGAAATATCCGCTTTGACCGCGGCCGACGCGGGACGCAGCTATGCCTTCAGCTATACGGTCCAGAACCGCGGCGACATCTTTACCGGCCGCTGGACGGATTCAGTTTTCATCACCGACAGTCCCGATCTCGACGCGGCCAAGGAAGTCTGGAGCATCGGCAGCTACAGCCAGGAGCGCACGCTGGGACACAACGAGCGTTACAGCGTCGCCCAGACGGTCGAGCTGGCGCCGTCGATCAAGGGCCGTTATGTCGTGGTCAAGACCGACGCTCAGCCGTCGATATACCGCTCGGGCAATCCGGGCGACATACGCGAGATCGACGAAAACAACAACGCGCGGGCCGCCGATTCGGTCGTTACCGTTCACCCTGCGGACTTGCGGGTGACGGTGATCGCAACTCAGCCGGAAAACTTCTCCGGCGAAGAAACCACCGTCACCTGGACGGTCACCAACGCGGGCGAGGCCGTATGGGCCGGCACGCAGGACTGGGCCGATGGCATCTACTTCAGCCGCGACCCGGTCTTCATCCCGAGTCGCGCGACATTTCTGGGAACGTTCGTTCACTCGAACGTAAATGGGCTCGCGGCGGGCGGCAGTTACACCACGTCGGCCAAGGTAAAGCTGCCGCCGGGCACCGACGGCACGTATTACATCTACGTGATTACCGATGCGGTGCGAAATTCCACCTTTAACTACAAGCCTCAGGAAGAATTACTGACTGGGGGAAACAATGCCACTGCACGCGATTTCCACTACGCAGCGAGCGCCTTCGAAGGCGCTCGCAACGACAACAACACCACTCGCGGCACGCTGAATATCACGTATCGCGAGCCCGACCTGCAGATCGACGCCATATCCGTGTCCGACCCCAATCCCGCGTCAGGACAACAGATCACCGTCACCTGGACCGCGGTCAATCGCGGTACCCGCGAAACGCGCACGAACGGCTGGTTCGACGGAATTTACCTGTCCCGCGACGCTTCCCTCGATGGGTCCGACTATCCGCTGGTGGATCGCGGCTCGGAGGCCGAAGTGCTGTTGCGGGTGCGCTCGACTTATCTTGCGGAGAACGGCAAGCCGAAGTTCCTCAAGCCCGGCGAGTCTTATACGAATTCGGCCACGTTCAGCCTGCCCGAGTCGATCAGCGGCAGCTTCCACCTCATCGTCAAGACCGACACGTCGACGACGAAGGATTTCTATCGCAGCGAGCCGAGCACGGTCCGCGACGCCCTGGATACCGTGACAAGTGGTCTCATTCGGGATGCGGTCCTGGAATTCAGGGACGAAGGCAACAACGTCGCGGCTATCCCCTTGCCGATCACGCTCGCCACGCCGCCCGATCTGCAAGTCGCGGCAGTGACGGCGCCGGCGTCGGTGCTGGCCGGTCAGGCGTTCAGCGTCGGGTATCGCGTGATCAACGCGGGCGGCGCCACGCCCAG
>JANMSC010000318.1:0-2163 GCA_031388885.1 Gemmatimonadales bacterium
GTCCTCCCAGACTGAGCGCGCAGCGCTTAGAGCCGCGAGCGCACGAAGGGAGCGATGACGGCCTGCTTCATCGGTTTAGTCGCCTACGCCATCGACCGCTTCAGCATATCCGACGCGCAGGTCTTGTACCTGAAGGGACCACTGGTGAGGCGTGCCAACTGCCGATGATGCCCGTCGGTGCAGATCGCGAAGCAATGCACGGGCGTCGCCAAAATGCAACGGCGGGAGGTAGGGAATCGGCTCCCGATCGAAGCAGTGAAAGGACGGTCGCTGTGACCTCTCGGCGCAAAGGCCGCTACGGGGGGCCGGCCAAGGTCCGCTCGGTATTGCCAAGGGCAAACGCGGCGAGTAGCGTCTCATCCAGCTCGGGCTCGTCCACAATCGGAGGAACCGGCGCGGTGGGCGATGGCTCTGCCACACGACCCAGTGATTGGGAGTCGCTATAGCGGCGTTCCGTTCCCACGGGGTGCCGCGCCTACACAGTTTCTGAACCGTACGCGTTAGGCCGTTCGCACGTCCCTCTCGCGGGGAGAGTTGCATGGCACCCGGAATCGTTCGTCCTGAGGCGACACTGGCGGAAATCCTCAGTGAGCGCGCGCGTGACGCAGCTCCGAGTCGACTTCTGCTGGATGTCGTTGGTGGCGCGGTCGTGGTAGCGCTCGCGGTGTGGGCCAGACCCTTTGGCTGGACCGTGCTGGTGAGCGCCGGACTCTGTTTCTCGCTGTATGGAATCTGGGCAACCG
This sequence comes from Gemmatimonadales bacterium, assembly GCA_031388885.1. GTDB lineage: Bacteria > Gemmatimonadota > Gemmatimonadetes > Gemmatimonadales > GWC2-71-9 > Palsa-1233. The sequence goes on from JANMSC010000318.1 coordinate 744, forward strand.
CCGATCGTCGACTGCGCTCAAGCGTGATACCGACGCCGGTTGCCACCGCGCGGGCCTGGCGCGCCACCCGAGCGAGCGCGGCCGTGCTTGGCATGTCCGCATTTGTGGCGCTGTTGCTTTCGGCGCTCGGCTTGAGTCTCGGCACGTGGATCAGCTGATCGGCGCCGAGACTGCACGGCACGATGTCGCGGCGTTTGCAGACCGTCGTCGTGCCCGGAAGGCGGAGCGGCGTGGCACCGCGACGCGGAGCCCTTGCGCTCCGAATGCGGCCGCAAAGCGATCGGCGTCCGGACCCGTTGGTACGCGTCCGTCATCAAAATCCGCTTTCGTGACCTTGGTCCGTCACGAACGGGGGTGACATTCATCAACCGGTGGGACGGAGAAGCCGTGAGCGAGGAATTCCTAGCTGTGGTTCGTACGGCTTGGTCAGAGTGGCTTGATCGCATGGAAAAAGCGGTCCTTGAAGGCGCTTGATTTCGATCAACCCCCCGTCGACCTAAAGGCGAACAGAATGCAAGCCGCATCCCCCGCATCATCCCCTCACCGATCGGTGGTGCGTGCGATGCACCGAATGAAAACGGGAACCGAGTCTGGTTGGCACATCGGTCCCCCCTGTCGGAACCTGGCGATCGTCATGGAGTACACGCACTCATATCCCCTCACACGAGGTAGACGTATGCGAGCGATGGCCACCGTGGGACTCACGTTTCTCCTACTTTCCGACGCCGCAGCGGGGCAGCGAACGACAGCGCCGAGCGTGGGGTGCAGTTACTCCAGCTGCTCCCTGCGGCTCGAAAATGCGAACCTTATTCGGGGCCACGATGAGGTGCTGGGGCGAACCACGCTGCGAGGGATGCCAAGCCTTGCGTCGGTCGTCGCCGGCGTTGACTCCGCCAGTGCATATGCGCAGGTCTTCGACCGGGAGTACCCCCGGAGCCGGTGGCTCGCTGTCGCTGCCGGCGCGATGCTGGGGCTCGGCGCCGGAATTGCCATGGATGGCCTGGACGCGCCCGATCGGGGCGTAGTCCTGAACCTTGCCGGGGCTGGCGTGGCGCTCGCGGGCTTGGCGTGGCGCAGCAATGTCCGCGCGACGCAGGCCCTCAGTCGCACGCTGTGGTGGTACAATGGCAGCCTGCCCCGGGGCTCGGGGGATGCGAGACCGTGAGCATGTGCTCCGCTGCGCTGCGAGCCCCAACTTTTTCCCAGGTGTGCAATGACGCGTCAGCGAGTGTTTCACGCCACTAGGACGCTCTGCGTCCCGGTGATGCTTTCCGCGATCGCCTGCGGACGAACCCCGGCGCGAGATGCCGAGGACGTCAGTCCGGTTCGGTCCGCCGAAAGCACGACGGGTGCGCCCCGCACGGTGTTCACTGACACCGCGCTCTTTCGGCAGAACTGCACCGAAGCCGATAGTGGACTG
>JANMSC010000448.1:0-6310 GCA_031388885.1 Gemmatimonadales bacterium
ACGCGCCCCGTAGCTCGCCCCCCTCGGCGGCGTCGCCGTCTCGGGGCACGAGCCCGGCAGCGCCCATTACTCCAAGCGTACGCGAGAGATTCAGCGAGTCAGCCCGTCCGGATGGCACCACCATCAGAGAACCGCGCTTCGCGATGCTCTGTGCTTTCCTATGGCGTCTCGCAGCGCCGTCTGCGCCGAGAGGATGACCGCCTCGTCGTAATCCTGTACTTCGAGAGCGGCGCGCTCGTCGTCTCGTACGATCCAGAACGCGATCGCGTCGACATTCACCGGAACGGTGTCCCGGGTGAGACAGGACTCGGCGCCGAAGGCCGTCGTTCGGATGCGCTGGTCAATGTGGTAGCCCACGCGGTCCAGGATCGGAATCACGGCGAAGTACCCGGGTCCCCGCAGCCCATGGTAGCGGCCCAGGCGCAACAGCACCGCCTTTTCCCACTGGTCGGTGTACTTGATCGATGAGGCGACGAACAGCACTGCGACGGCTCCGGCGGCCCCCGCCAGCGGGAGCGCCAGGCCAACGAGGACGAGCGCACCGGCCAGTCCGACACCGATGATCAGCCCGGCGACGAGCGCGGCGAACGAGTACCGCGTGTCGTTAGGTGTGTTTTTGACCATTTCCATATCCTCCTGAAAGACAGTGGCCGACAGCGTGCCAGCCGGGCCTTACTTCGTCCGTACCTTGCGACCTCTACTGGGTCACACCTTCGTGCCGAGCGGGCCGATGACCGGGGCGGCGCGCGGCTGCTCGATGTGCGGACTGCGGGCAGTCCCCATCTCAATGGGTAGCGCCACCCGAATGAGAACGGTGAGAACGAACAGGCCCAGTGCCCAGATTCCCGCGGTCACGCACAACTCGACCCAAGTGGGCGAATACTCGACGATCTCGCCGAGGGGCGAGGGCACGAAGCCGGGAATCACCAGCCCGATCCCCTTCTCCACCCAGATGCTAAGGAAGAGCACCCCGCAGGCGGGCATCAGCCAGCGAGGGTTGCGGCGTACAGAGTGGATCATCAATCCCACCGTCGCCACAACGTTGAGTGAGATGGCGGTCCAGATCCACGGTACCAGCGCGTTGTGCCCGTCGAGCCCGAAGAACAGGTAGCGCGCGTTGATGCCGTGGTGCGTGGGCGAATAGAACTTGTAGAACAGCTCCGAGATGAGCATCACCAGGTTGATCTGTGCCGCCACCGTGGTGATCAGCGCCAGCTTGGAGAACGCTCCATCGCTGATGCCGTAGGCGGTCTCCCGGCGAATGACCCACAGCATCAGGATCACGAACGCAGGGCCCGCCGTGAACGCCGAGGCGAGGAACCGCGGACCGAGCAACGCCGTGTTCCAAAACGGGCGGGCCGGCAGACCGGCGAGCAGGAAGGCCGTCACCATGTGAATGCTCACCGCCCACATGACGGCGACATACATCCAGGGGAGGTACTTCCGCTTGTCCGGCGTGCGGCCGACGAAGCGGCTGTACAGGATGTAGAACGGAATGATGAGGTTGAGCGCCAGATAGCCGTTGAGCACGAGCACGTCCCACGCCAGCAGCGATCGTGGCCAGTTGAGATAGCCGAGCCCTGGCACGAGGTGCCACGAGGCCAGAGGATTCCCGATGTCCACCACTACGAAGCCAAGGCACATGACCAGTGCCGCGACGGCCACGCCTTCCGCCATCAGCACGGCGCGGCCGAAGTCCACGTCGTGGAAGACATATGCGGGAAGCACCAGCATCATGGCCGCCGCAGCCATGCCGACCAGAAACGTGAAGTTCGAGATGTACAGTCCCCAGCTCACGTGATCGTTCATTCCCGTGACGCCAAGTCCGTCACGCAACTGAATGAAGTAGGCGTATGCGCCAACCAGGATGACTGCGGTCAGGGTCGCCATCCACACGTGATAGCGCCGCCCCCCGGAGGTGGCGGAGTCCAGCGCGGTCAGCACGAATGGCTTGAGGTGCACGTTCGCCTCAGTCGGAGAAGTACCAGAAACGCGGTTCCGTCTTGAGATCTTCTTTCAGCCGGAAGACGCGCTTGTTCTCGAGCACCCATCGGATATCGGAGTCAGGGTCCAGCAGGTTCCCGAAGACCCGCGCACCGGTGGGACATGCCTCCGCGCAGGCGGGGAGCCGACCCTGCCGGGTGCGATGGATGCAGAAGGTGCACTTCTCCACCACCCCGGTCTTGCGCGCACGGTTTCCCAAGTAATGCTGGTTGGGATTGACTTCGGCGGCCGGCACCTCGGGCGCGCTCCAGTTGAAGCGTCGCGCCCAGTAGGGGCAGGCGGCCATGCAATAGCGACATCCAATGCACCAGTCGTAGTCGATCACGGTGATGCCATCCGGTTCCTGCCACGTGGCGCCCACGGGACAGACCTTCACGCACGGCGGATCGGCGCACTGGAAGCACTGGGTGCCGAGATAGAAGTGGCCCTCCGCGGGGACCTCATGCTGGAACGTGGCGTCGGCGTGATCGAGATCGATCACGCCATCCTCCATCTCGAAGATGCGGATGTACTGCGTGGCGGCACGGCGATCGAGGTTGTTCTCGTTGATGCAGGCCTCCACACAGCTTCGGAAGCCCTTGCACTTCGAGATGTTGAATGCGTAGCCGAAGATGACGCCGGGCTGCGCACCGGTGCGTTGGATCGTCACATCCACGCCGCGTTGTACCTTGGCGAGACGCTCGAGCCGTTCGATCGTGTCCGCGCGCTCGGCGTCCGTCATGAATCGGTAGTTGCTCTTGATGTACTCGTGCCACTGCAGCCGCTTGACCTCACGCTCTGCGTCCGTCGCCATGCTCATCGGTGCGCAGGCACTCACGGCCTGCGTGCCGACTGCCACGCCGCCCAGAATGACGGCGAGAGCCCGGCGGCGGTCCAGCCGCTTCTGAAGGACCGAGCCGTCCTCGTTAGGCGTCGAGGTAACCGAGGGGTCTGCATTCATGGCTGGTGACTCCGGGTGCGCTCGAGTCGCGGAGCGCGGAAGGGGATCCTAGACCCGATGGCGGGCGCGTGCGGGTCGTGACAATCGGCGCAACCGAGGACCACGCGTCGCCCTTGCCATCCGTCGAGACGCTTGCCGTGTGCGCCACCAGCCCACGCCTTGGCCTGCTCGAAGTGGCACTGGGCGCAGAGACGGTAGGTGTGATCCAGGGTCGCGCGTTCGCCGCTCTTGAGCGCGAGGAGTTCGACATTGTCGGGGGCGTGACACGTCGAGCACGCGGCGCCCGTCTGCGCCGGGTGCACCGGCTTGAGTTTCGGGTGAACGTCGGCGATGCGGTCGTCGGCCAGGATCATTTTTCTTCCAAGATGACACGACGTGCAGGGGTACTGACCCAGGTCCGGCGTGCGCGCGCGCGCCGATGTCCGCATCGTGATCGCCCCGAATCGACGCGCGGTCGCCAACCCTGGGCCGACGGTGCGAAGTGCGACCTCGAAGGGCTTTTCACCGGGCCCGGTCCATCCCTGCACGGGAGCGGACAATACGGTCTTGAGCGCGCCGGGCTCGGCGCTGGCTGCGTCGGCAGCCGTGCGCAAATTCGTCGTGTCGGCGCGTCCGGCTATCGCCACGGTGTCACGAGCGCGCGGACCGGATTCGCCCTCCACGCAGCCGGCGATCAGCACAAACACCGCGGTTGCCGAGATCTGCCGAGCGTTCATAACGGAGCTCCGCGCGCGCGATCCGCTCCTGGTGCCGGGCGAACGAACACGCGCTCCTCGTCGCCCGCACCGAGATGGCATTGCCGGCAGTTCGCCCGCTCCGGGTGTGCAGTTCGAAGCTCCGCCACGGCAGCGGGCCCCCCGTGGCAGGCCAGACAATTCCCACGCAGCTGGAGGTCGTGCGGGATGGGAGGCGGACTCGCGTTCTTCGTCGCGACAGGCACATCGGGCCACGCCGCCGGTCGCCAATCGAGCGCGGGCTCCGGTGGCCGCGAAGTGGGCGCCGCGTGGCACTGCCGGCACAAGGCGTCGGGGCCAGGCCCGGGCAACGACAGGCCCACCATCAGGGCGTCGGCAACATGACACTGGAGGCAGTTCGCCATGGCGGGGTGCGGCGTCGGCGGTGCGTAGGCCTCGAAGCGCTGTGAGTAGCCACCGCGCCCGTGACATGTGTTGCACCGGTTGCTGCGGAACTCCTGCGCCGTGAGGCCATGTGGGATACGCGGTGGCGCGCCGGGGTACGCACGCAGTCCCCGGTATCTGGCGAGCGTGCGGAGATGGACCGTCCCCCGTCGTCGCGCAGAGGGTTCGACCGCAACGCCGCCCGCGCTTGTACGAAAGACGAGCGCCTCCATCGCGAGTGGCTCCGAGGCTGGAGTGACAACCGCGATGGATGCCGTGACCGATGACGCCACGCGCCCCTCCGACACCCGCGTGAGGGCGACGATCGCCGCAGCCATGGCGCTCACGGCCAACGCGATCAGCAGGATGCGCATGGGCAGGGCCGAGGCTGGCCGATCCTTGCGGCTCATGTGCGACCCCCTGCCGACAATCGCTCGACGCGCACGGCACACTTCCCATCCGGTTGGCCGGAGATCGGGCAGCACGCGTCGAGGGTGAGCCGGTTCACCTTCAGGGTTTCGTCGAACGACGGCGCGAATAGAAGACCGCGTGGAGGCTGACCGCGCTGGTCGATGCGCGCTTCGATGTCCAGGGAGCCGCGACGACTCACGAGCCTCACCATCTCGCCGTTGCGGATTCCCAGCCGCTTCGCATCGTCTCGATTGATTTCGACGTACGCTCTGGGGACCGCGCGGTGCAGCAGCGGGATGCGCTGCGTCATCGAGCCCGTGCCCCAGTGCTCGAGGACGCTCCCCGTAGTTAGCCAGAACGGGTACTCGCGATCCGGTGCCTCGGCGGGAGGCTCGTGTGGGCGGAGCCATATCCGGGCCCGATGATCCTGATGGCCGTAGAAATCGTAGTCACCACGGGCGCGATCGGCGGCGGGGTCGAGCGCGGTGTTGCAGCGCCACTGCGTCTCGCGCCCGTTGCCGCTCGGCCAGAGGGCGCCGGGCCCGGAACGCAACTCGGCGAAGCGTGGCATACTGTGCCGGCGATCCGTGAGGAATCGGCGGTACTCATCCCATATCTGTTCAACGTGCCGATCCCGCTCCCACGGAAAGAGCGCGGTGTGCCCGAGTCGGCGTGCCACCTCGATCATCTGCCACGTGTCGCTCATCGCGTCGCCCGGTGGCTTGACCATTTGGTCGAAATGCTGCGCGCGACGTTCGGCGTTCACGAAAACGCCCTCGCGCTCGATCCACATCGACGCCGGCAGAACAACGTCCGCCACGTCGGTCGTGGCCGTGGGATACACCTCGGAGACGACGACGAAGCGATCCGACCTGCCGACCGCACGCCGGTACTTGCCGAGGTGCGGCAGGCTCACCATCGGATTCGTCGCTTGAATCCACAGGAAGCGCATGTCGCCGCGCTCCAGCGCGCGGAACATCGATAGCGCGCTGCGACCCGTGCGGGGATCGATTCGCTCTAGCGGCACGCCCCAGATCTGCGAGGCGCGGCGCCGGTCGGCCTCGCGGAGCACCGCACCGCCCGGCAGCGCGTTTGGCGCGGCGCCCGCGTCGTGCGGCGCGCCGCTGCCGGGCTGACCCGTCAGGCAGATCGATCCGCTGCCCGGCGTTGCGATCTTGCCGACCAGCAGGTGGATGTTGTGGAGCACGTTGTTCAGCCACGTGCCCCGCGCGTGCCGATTTACCGCGGTACCCCAAGCCGACACGACCTTGAGAGAGCGGTCGCCGTACAGCGACGCCAGCCAGCGAATGCTCTCCGCCGGGACACCGGAGAGCTGCTGTGCCCGTTCCGGCGAGTACGCGGACAGGAAGGCCACATAGTCCTTCCAGGTCGCGTCCATGGCGTCGCCTGCTCCGGGCGCGTCGTCGGGCAGATCGTAGCCGATGCCCGTCGGACCGCGCTTGCAGATCGCGTAGCGGTCGACGAACGCCCGGTTGACCCAGTTTCTCGCGACGATCTCCTGGCACAGGGCATTGGCAACGGCCAGCTCCGCGTGCGGCGCATACACCAGGGAGTAGTCAGCTGCGTAGCTGGTTCTGGTGGTGCGCGTCGACAGGTCGATGATTCGAACGGCGGGGTTCGCCTGCTTCCGGGCCAGCATGCGCGAGAACAGTACCGGATCGGTTTCGGCGAGATTCACATTCCACAGTACGATGACGTCAGCGTGATCGATGTCTTCGAAGCAGCCAATCGCCCCGGTCAGGCCGAAGCTGCTTTCCATTCCGGCGGTTGCGCTGGCCGTGTACAGCCGCGCGTTCGTGTCCAGGTTGTTGGTGCC
>JANMSC010000363.1:0-14378 GCA_031388885.1 Gemmatimonadales bacterium
CGACGACGTCCGGCATCGGGTGGCTTTCTGCGCCGACACCTGCCACCTCTTCAGTGCAGGGTACGACCTTGTGGCCACGTTCGACGAGGTCTGGGCCAACTGGGACGCGGTGCTCGGCCTCGACAGTCTGGCCTGCCTGCACATGAACGACTCGAAGACGCCCTTTGCGTCGCGCAAGGATCGCCACGCCCTGATCGGCGAGGGGTCACTGGGTGAATCGCCGTTTCGGCGCATCATGACCGATCCGAGGTTTGCGGCGATTCCGAAGATCCTGGAGACCCCAAAGGGCGACGAAGACGACGTCACGAACGATCTCCTCATGCTGGCCCTCCTCCGCAGCTATCGAGTCGCGAATTGACCATCACCCCGTTGACCGGGCATCTTCGCACGATGCGCTACTACCTCTTCCCAGCCTTCGCCGCCCTGATCGGGGCCGGTGTGGCAGGTGCTCAGACCACCGCGCGGGTGACGGCCGGCGTGACTGGCGGCACCGCGCTCGTGCACGACGAGCTCGGCGGCCCGATCTCCCTCGGCGCCGGGCGCCCGGTCACGATCGCCCTCGCCATCACTCATCCGATCGGTGCGAAGTACCGCCTGCTCATCGAAGGACGCGTCGGCCGCGCCAACATGAACGTCGACGACTCCGGCGTTCAGAGCGACCTCGAATCGCTCACCACGGTTGGGGCGATGCTCCTGGTCGACGGACCGTTCGCCGGTGCATTCCGGTGGGAAATCGGGGCGGGCGTGCTGAGCTATCGCCCGGCCGATCAACGCGGAGTGTTTCTCAAGGGCGGACCGTCGCCCTGGCTATTGGGCGCCGGCTTGTCGTGGTCCCGTCCCATGGGTGGCAGCGGCCTGCGGCTGCTCGCCAACGCGCGGTACGACTTTCACCAGTTCCAGACCCGGCAACTCGAGTCGCGCGGTTACTCGCAGTACCGCACGGTGCATCGCGTCGGCCTCGGCGTCGGGATCGAGCGGCGGTTCTGATGCGGACACTTCCTGTCCTGTTTGTGCTGGGGGTTGCCGGGTGTTCCGACATGATCACGCCGACCCGCGTGCCGCCGTATGAGTACCGCCTCCTCCCGGCGCGCACCGGTCGTAACGACATCGTTTCGTTCAAGTGGCCGCGTACCTTCCTGCCGGTGCGCATCTGGGTCGCACCCGACGATGTGCTGCGACCCCATGTGGCCGAAGCGATCAACCGATGGGAGGGTGCGTTCCTCTACGGCGAGTTCCGCGCCGAACTGGTGAGCGACTCGTCGCGCGCCGACGTAATCGTCCGGAACACGCTTTCACCCGGCGGCGGCGGTTTGCTGAAGACCCGGCTGCTGGCCCAGCGCCCGGAGTGCCTCGGTGAGACGGTGTTCGACGATACCGGATGGCCGTCGTCGCAGGTGTTGCCGCTTCGCATCTTCATCGCCCCGCGCTTCGCCCCGACCGATCCGGGCATGGCCGCGTGCTACGCCATCACCGCCACGCACGAGTTGGGACACGCGATCGGCCTGCTGGAGCATACCAGCGACGCGGGTGACGTCATGTTTGCCAACCCCGTGCTCGACGGCTTGAGCGAGCGCGACATCGTGACCGCCGAGACCGTGTACCACGTGCAGCCGTCGCTGACACCAACGGGGCGGCGGTGATGGGTCGTGAGCCCACAGCATTCTTGAGTGTTCCACCCTGATGGAGACCCAATGACAGCACCACCATCACCGATCGACATCACGGCACCAACCTGGGTGCGTCATGCCCGCCTGGCGACGTGGGTCGGCGAGATTGCTGCGCTCACTCGCCCCGATCGTGTCCAGTGGTGCGACGGTTCGCAGGCGGAGTACGATGCGCTGTGCAGCCAGATGGTTGATTCGGGAATGTTCATCAAGCTCGATGCGGCCACGCGACCGGGATCCTACCTGGCGCTGTCTGATCCGAGCGACGTCGCGCGGGTCGAGGATCGCACGTTCATTTGCAGCACGCGCCGCTCCGACGCTGGCCCAACCAACAACTGGACCGACCCGCGGGACATGCGTGAGACGCTCCGGCGACTGTTCGACGGCTGCATGCGCGGACGCACGATGTACGTTGTGCCGTATTCGATGGGCCCGGTCGGCTCGCCGTTGTCACACATCGGTGTCGAGCTCTCCGACTCGCCGTATGTCGCAGTCAACATGCGGATCATGACTCGCATGGGGCGCGCGGTGGTCGACGCTCTTGGCGACGGGCACTTTGTGCCGTGCATCCACTCGGTGGGCATGCCGCTCGAACCGGGCCAGGCCGACGTCAAGTGGCCGTGCAATGCGAACGAGAAGTACATCGTGCACTTTCCCGAAGTTCGTGAAATATGGTCGTACGGGTCAGGCTACGGCGGCAACGCGCTGCTCGGCAAGAAGTGCTTTGCCTTGCGCATTGCGTCCGCGATGGGACGTGACGAAGGCTGGATGGCCGAGCACACGCTGATCCTTGGCGTCGAAAGCCCGGATGGCGAAAAAACGTACGTGGCCGCCGGATTTCCGAGTGCCTGCGGCAAGACGAACTTCGCGATGCTGATTCCACCCGATGGTTACGAGGGCTGGAAGGTCACCACGGTCGGTGACGACATCGCGTGGATCCGTCCGGGTACCAATGGACGACTGCATGCGATCAATCCCGAAGCCGGTTACTTCGGCGTTGCGCCCGGCACGTCGTGGGACACGAATCCCAACGCGATGGCGACGATGTCGAAGAACACGATCTTCACCAACGTCGCACTGACGCCCGAGGGTGATGTCTGGTGGGAGGGACTCAGCAAGGAGGCACCCGCGTCGCTGACCGACTGGCGCGGCAACGCGTGGACCCCGGAATCTACGACGCCAGCGGCTCACCCGAATGCGCGCTTCACCGCCCCGGCATCGCAGTGCCCCTCGATTGACCCGTCGTGGGAGGATCCTGCGGGCGTGCCAATCTCGGCGTTCATCTTTGGCGGCCGGCGCGCGACGACGGTCCCGCTGGTGTACCAGGCGTTCAACTGGAACTTCGGTGTGTACCTCGGAGCCACCATCGGCTCGGAGATGACCGCTGCCGCCGCTGGCACCATCGGCCAGGTGCGTCGCGATCCGTTCGCGATGCTGCCCTTCTGCGGCTACCATATGGGCGATTATTTCAATCACTGGCTCCAGATGGGGCGCGGCCTCCAGGATCCGCCGCGCATCTTTTGCGTCAACTGGTTCCGGAAAGACGACAACGGCACGTTCATCTGGCCCGGCTTCGGCCAGAACATGCGAGTCCTCGAATGGGTCGTGGCCCGCGTCCGCGGCAAGGGTGCTGGCATTGAATCACCGATCGGGTGGATGCCTCGCTATCAGGACATCCGGTGGGACGGCCTCGACTTCCCGCAAGAAGCCTTCGTCAACCTGATGGAGGTCGATCGCGAACTGTGGAAGGGTGAACTCCTGTCACACCGCGAGCTGTTCGAGACGCTCTACGATCGGCTGCCGCAGGAATTCATGTGGATGCGCGAGCTGATTCTTTCGGCATTGTGGCGCAGCCCTGAAACGTGGCGACTGGAGCCGGAGACGGCCTGAGCCATGTCGCACCACGACGAGATCATCCGCGATCCGCTCTGGGACAACATCCGCCTCGAGCCAGCGGCGGTGGCGGCGATGGACACGCCAGCGGTACAGCGGCTGCGGTACGTGCGCCAGCTCGGTCACGCGTTTCTGGTGTACCCTGGCGCCACGCACTCCCGGTTCGAACACGCGCTTGGCGCGTACCATCTCGCACGACGCGCGCTGGCGATGCTCGACGAACGCGGTGACCTCTCGGGCCTCGATCCGGATGAGCCGCTGGCCATCCGACTCGCGGCGCTCCTTCATGACATTGGTCACTACCCGTTCTCGCACGCGCTCGAAGAAGCCGGCTTTCTCAACCACGAAGCACTCGGCGCGGCCAGGCTTGCAGAGGGCGCGCTGGGCGAGACGCTTCGGCAAATCGGCGGCGATGGGCTGATCGGCCGCATCGCTGACCTGATCCAGGGCACCAGCCGTTCGCCGCTGGCCGGGCTCGTGTCAGGCTCACTCGACCTCGACAAGATCGACTACCTGAGTCGTGATGCACGAATGTGCGGTGTGCCCTACGGCACCCTCGACGTCGATCGCCTGCTCGCGTCGCTTGCACTGGTGTCAGGCCGCGACGGCATCCGTGCCGTCGGGGTACACGAAAAGGGAGTCAGCGCCCTCGAGTCGCTGCTCTTCGCGAAATATCAGATGTACCGCAACGTCTATTGGCACCACGCGGTCCGGGCCGCGACGTGCATGTTCAAACGCGCCGTACGCTCCGTCGTGGCCTCCGGGCAGCTCGATCCGGTGTTCGTGTCAAATGCGACGGATGGCTCACTCACGACACGGTTGCTCGAGCACGATGCCACCGGACTCGCCCGCGCGGTGCACGACCGCCGGCTTCACAAGCGCGCGCTGGACCTCCCCGCGAGCGAAGTCCCCGATGATCTGCCGGTGTGGGTCTGGAACGATCCAGCCGCACTCGAGCGGGCCGAAAACGCCCTCGCGCGCCGACTCGACCTCAGTCCGGGGGGCGTGTTGATCGACTACCCCGTCCGCGAATCGATGCTCAGCGTCGACCTTCCGCTGCTCACCCGCGACGGGCGTGTCGAGCAGCTCACCGATGCCGGTCGCGCCGGCCACCTTGGTCTCCCCCGCGTCGCGGATGAGTTGTACCGAAGCGCGCGACGGTTGAGGATCTTTACGGCGGAGGTGCGAAAGCTGGATGGGATTCCGGCGGAATTGACGTGATGCCCTCAGGTGCGACACATGTGTCGCACCTGCGCGGTCACCCACGCAGCACCGGAATCTCCCCCGTCGGCGGCGCGACCGCCTCCACCTTCACCAGAATCGTCGTGATGTTATCGAGTCCGCCCCGCCGGTTGGCGTCGGCGATCAACTTGTCCACCATGAGTTCAAGATCGGTGTCGGTCATCATCAGGTCGCGCACGTCCTCGTCATCGAGCATGCCGGTAAGGCCGTCGGACGCGAGCAAGATCAGGTCACCGGGCTCAAGCGTGCCGAGGTAGAGGTCGGGCACCACGTCGCCGCTCGAACCCACGCAGCGCGTGATCACGTTGGCGTAGGGATGGGTTCGTGCCTCTTCCGGGGAGAGCCGGCCAGCATCGACCTGCTCCTGCACGTAACTGTGGTCCTTCGTGAGCTGGGTCAGCACATCGCCGCGCAGCAGATAGGCACGCGAATCGCCGACTTGTCCGATCAGGTAGCGCCGCGGCAGGAGTGCCAGCACGGTGGCCGTCGTGCCCATCCCGCGCTTGTCCTGTTCCTGCATGGTGCGCCGGAAGATTGCCGCGTTGGCCGTTCGGATCGCGGCGACCATCTGCGCCATCAACTCGTCGTCGCTCATCCCGCGCGCCGGCCGGAATTCCTCGGCAATCAGTCGCGCCGCCATCTCGCTCGCCACCTCACCGGCGGCATGTCCTCCCATGCCGTCGGCAACAACGAAGAAGCCGCGCTCGCTCGACATCATGTAGGTGTCCTCGTTCCCGGAACGGACGACCCCGACGTCGGTACGAGCGGCACAGGTGAAGCGCATTCAGCGGGCCTGCAAGATGAGGAAGACGACGACAGAGAAGACCGCAACACCGACAGCGATCCAGAGCGCAGCCGGGCGGAACGGTGCCGGCGCGTCGTCAACGCGAAACGCCAGCGCAAAGGGCGCACGGGCGGAAACGTCCCGGGACGCCTCGGCATCGCTCCCAGCCACGTCGTCGAGCCCCAACCCACGCTCGCTGGACCACGCCGAGCGGTCGACGACTGGCGAGTCCTCCCACCGGTCGCGCGGACCGAACGCGAAGACCACCTCACCAAGGCGGATTTCCGACCCGGGAGCGAGCGGGAGTGCCCCGACCACCGGTTCACCATCGACCCAGGAGCCGTTGAGCGATCCGAGGTCTGCCAGCGTCCACACGCCGCCGCGCAGCCGCAATTCGGCGTGTTCGGCGCTCACGCTCGCGTGCGGAATCACGACCCCGTTGTGTTCATCGCGGCCCAGCCGGATCGTCGGGACGCGCAGCGCCACATGGGGGGCAACCCGCGTGCCACTCGACCGAACGACGAGCACGCCGAGGAGCGGCCCCTTGCCGCCTGGCATGTCGCCGGGCGAACGCGCAAGCGTGTCAAGGCCGGATTCGCGATGCGGCGTACCGTCCAGGGTGGGCTCCAAAGGTCGAGATCGTGATCCAGGGGAGGGTAAGCTATCCGTCGCCCGGTGGACCGGGCAAGGATTCTCCGCTTGGCACCTCGATCGACTTGAGGCCGCGCCGCACCCACGTCGAGAAAACAAAGAATCCGGCCGCGATCGTGAACCAACTCAGGATGCACCGCCACACCAGCGTATAAATCGGCGTCAGCTCGCGGGGCACGTACACGCTCATCACTGCGGCCGACAGCAGCTCAGCGATTCCCGACGCGCCCGGGGTTGGAGCGAAGTACAGCAGAAACGCGATCAGCGTCTGCAGCAGCAGCACATCGACGAAGTTGGCGTGGATGCCGACCGTGCGTAACGCGACATATCCGGCGAGCAGCTTATTCGCGTGGCTCGGCCCAGAGATGATGACTGCCCAGACGAGCGAAAGCCACCCGCGTGGTGTGTTGAACGTGATGAGGCTCGCGTTGGCGTCGTCGATGCCCCGCTGCAGCACCTCGAGCCTGGTGGCTACTCGGGCGCTGCGTCGGCCGAGACGCTCCGCTGCGCGACGCACGATGCGTGAAATGAACCGTGGCGCGATCATCACTGTCAGCAAGAGCACGCCCAGCACGCCGAACACCGCCATGCTCCCCTTGAACAGGTCGAGGAGCGAGAGGCCAAGCACGTTGCCGCGCGCCCCGAGCGCCTCACCAGCACCGAACGCGAGCGCCAACGGACCACTGATGGCAAAAAACACCACCGTCGCGATGAACGACATCAGAACGGTCGTTGCGGCGATCGGCACCGGAATGCCACCGGCGCGCCGCATCGTATAGATCTGCATCGGCGACGATCCGGCTTGGAGCGGCGTGACGTACGAACCCCACGCCCCCATTCCACCGGCGAGCACGAGACCCCAGAACCTCGGCTTCGGGTGCACCTCGCGGGCGAGCACCCAGAGCCGGGCACCGCCGCCAAGCCAGTCCATCGACGCGAGCCCAAGACCGGCGAGCACCCAGAGCCATTCGATCCGGCCGAGTGACGCGATGAACGCACCGGTGTCGTTGCCATACACCAGCACACCGATGTAGCCGAGGAGTGATATGCCAACGAATAGTTCGAAGCCGCGCCGGAGAGCGGTCGGGGTCAGGAGGCGAGGCATCAGAAAGAAACGTACAGGCTCCGAGCGATGCCGTGAAGAGTGTGCCCCACTGGCGACCCTTCTCCCCGATCGGAGTGCCGATACGTTTCACGGGTGAATAGGCCAGTTATCCGCGTCGTGAACGCTCGCCAGCACAACCTGAAGGGGATCACGGTCGAGATCCCGCGCCGAACCATCACCGTGGTGACCGGTCCGTCCGGGTGCGGCAAGAGCTCGCTCGCGTTCGACACCCTCTACGCCGAGGGTCAGCGGCGGTACATCGAATCACTCTCAACGTACGCCAAGCAGTTTCTCGAGCGCATGCCCAAGCCACTGGTGGATCGCCTCGAGGGCATTGCGCCGGCGGTGGCAATCGAGCAACGGGCGCCGGTGATGTCGTCCCGATCCACCGTTGGAACGGCGACCGAGGTGTACGATCATATGCGCCTGCTCTGGGCGCGCATTGGGCAACAGTTCTGCACCAGGTGCGGTGGCGTGGTCGAACGGGACACCCCGCAGTCGGCCGCCGACGCCGTGCTCGCCGCTGGCGGTGGCCGGGTTCAGCTGGCGTTCCCGCTGCCACCGTCGGCGCGGCTGTCGCACGTTGCCACCGCCGAAAACCTTCGTGCGCTCGGATTCGTGCGGCTGCAGGTTGACGGCACAGCGTACCACCTCGACGAACTCCCGAAGGCACTTGATCTCACAACTGCGGCCGACGTGCTCGTCGTCGTGGATCGCCTGACGGCCACCGATGCGATGCGGGGCCGGATGGTCGAGGCGATCTCGACCGCATTCGACGAAGGCGAAGGCACCGCGATCGCGCTGCGCGACGACGGTCGCCTCCGGTTCACCGAATTCCCCGCGTGTAGTGCCTGCGACACCCGGGCGGCGGCGATCACGCCGGCATTGTTCTCCTTCAATAACCCGCGCGGGGCGTGCCCCGAATGCAACGGGTTCGGTGCCGTGCTGCAGTATGCCGAGTCACTCGTCGTACCCGACCCGACGCGTTCGATCGAAGCGGGTGCGATTGATCCGTGGACCAAGCCGCGCTACGAGGCGCAGCGCCGGCTGCTCGCGACGACGGCAGCCAAGCTCGGTGCAGACATCACGGCGCCGTGGGCATCGATCGCGTCGGACGTCCAGGAAACGCTCCTGCGCGGCAAGGTCGGTCGCTTCAACGGCATCTTCCCGTTTCTCGCCGCACTCGAAGTCAAGCGGTACAAGCAGTACATCCGTGTGTTCTTGCGACAGTACCAGCTCGCCAACTCGTGCCCGATGTGCCGCGGGACGCGCCTGAAGCCCGACGCTCTCGCCGTCCACATTGCGGGCCGGTCGATCGCTGAGGTGGCCGCCCTTACGATCGATGACCTCGACGCATGGCTTGCCGGGCTCACCCTTGGCGAGACCGCGCGACAGGTGGCCGACCTGATCTTCGAGCAAACCGAAGCGCGGGTCACGTACCTCCGCGACGTCGGGCTGGGATACCTGTCGCTCGATCGCCAGACTCGCACGCTTTCCGGCGGCGAAGCCCAGCGGATCGCCCTCGCCAACGCGCTTGGCTCGCGGCTCGTCGACACACTCTACGTGCTCGACGAACCATCAATCGGGTTGCATCCGCGAGACACCGACCGTCTCCTGACGATGCTGCGCCGGTTGCGCGATCTCGGCAACACGCTGGTCGTGGTCGAGCACGATCCGGCCACCATTCGCGAAGCCGATTGGATGATCGAGCTCGGCCCCGGGGCCGGCGAAAAGGGCGGTCACCTCGTGTACGCCGGACCAGTGGCCGACGCCCGGGACACGCTCACGGCCGACTACCTGAACGGACGCAAACGGATTGGCGTACCCAGCCTCCGACGTCCGACACAGCCCCCGTGGCTCAGGATCCGCGGCGCAACACTCCACAACTTGCGCGGCGTCGATGCTGACATTCCCCTGGGCACGCTCACCGCGATCACGGGCGTTTCGGGCTCCGGCAAGAGCACGTTTGCCTACGACGTGCTGTTTCGGCAGCTCGAGCGTCGGCTGCAGGGCGATCACTCCGCCAAAACGCACCTCGGCGAGGCGGTCGGCGACGTGACATCGCTCGAAGGCGCCGAGTGGCTTGCCGATGTGGTGCTGGTTGACCAGACACCGATCGGTCGATCGCCGCGATCGAACCCGGTCACGTACATCAAGGCCTTCGACGAAATCCGCGAACTCTTCGCAGCCCAGCCACTTGCGAAGCAACGGAAATACACCGCTGGCACCTTCTCATTCAACGTCGACGGCGGCCGCTGCGAGGCGTGCGACGGCGCGGGACACCTCCAGGTGGAGATGGTGTTTCTCGCCGACGTGTACGTGCCGTGCGAGATCTGTCGCGGCGCGCGCTACAAGCGCAACGTCCTCGACGTCAAGATCCAGGGCTTCTCGATCGACGACGTGCTGCACTGGAGCGTGGACGAGGCCATCCGCCGCTTCCGGCACCAGCCGAAGCTCGGCACTGCCCTGTGGCAGTTGCAGCAGGTGGGGCTCGGCTACCTGCGGCTCGGCCAACCCGCCACGACGCTGTCGGGCGGCGAGGCACAACGACTCAAGATCGCGCGCGAACTGCTGTCGGCGCAGAAGCGCGGTGGTCGCAAGCTCTACTTGCTCGACGAGCCGACCACTGGTCTTCACCTCGATGATGTTCGCGTGTTGATCAGCGTCCTCGACAAGCTGGTCGACGCCGGGCACACCGTGGTGGTGATCGAGCATCACCTCGACGTGATCAAGCGGGCCGACTGGGTGATTGACCTCGGACCCGAAGCTGGGGCGAACGGCGGCGAGATCGTGGCGCAGGGTACGCCAGAGCACGTGGCGTCGGTCGAGGCATCGTGGACCGGTCGCTACTTGCGCGACGTGCTCGCCGAGGCGCACGCCGAGGCATGAGTGGTGTCTGGTGGATGCTCCTGGCGCAGGCACTCTTCGCGATGATGAACATTGGCACGCGGCTAGGTGCCCGGCACCTGCCGTGGAGTGAGGTCGCCTTCGGCCGGTTCGCGGTCGGCCTCGCGATCGCGAGTGCCGTTGCTGCGGCGCGTCCTGGCGGCTTCCGGATCGTCAATTGGAAGGCCAGCTGGATGCGCAGCATTTTCGGGACGCTCGCCGCGCTCGGCACATTCTACGCGCTGGCATCGCCGCGACTTCCAATCGGCGACGCTGCGACGCTCAGCGGCACCACTCCGATTTTCGTGGCGCTCCTCGCTGGTCCGCTGCTCGGTGAACGAGTCGGCCGTGGCTTGGGACTGGCGGTGCTCCTCGCGTTCGTGGGGGTCGCGATCATCGTGCAGCCATCGTTCGGCGCTGCGCTCGACGTGGCACTGCTCGCCACATTGGCCGCGTTTTCGTTCGCGCTTGCGCTGCTCACGCTTCGCCGGATGGGGCCGTTCGAGAGCCCCGAGGCGATTGTCGTGCACTTCTCCGCGGTCGCGGCCATCACGATGCTTGCGGTGTCGATCCCCGTGTTTCGGGTGCCCGACAGCGACGAGCTGATGATCGTGACCGGCACCGGCCTGGCCGGCGGTCTGGCGCAACTCGCGATGACACGAGCCTACGCTCACCTTGAGGCGACCCGCGCCACCGCCCTCGCCTATACGCAGGTGCTGTTCACGTTCATCCTCGCGGCGCTGCTGTTCGACGAGCCGATTACACCGCTGCGGCTGATCGGGGCCGGATGCATCGGAGTGGGCGGCTGGATGGCCACACGTCGCGACGGGCGAGCCCCGACGGACCCGCCCGTCGCGACCGAACAGTAACGACGACTGCTACCTGCGGGCGGCACGTTTCCCGTCGGCCATCAATCGCTCGATGTCGGCCACCGTGCGTGGCGCAGATTTCGACAGGTTTTCGTGGCCAGTCGCGGTGACCAGGATCACGTCCTCAATCCGCACGCCGATGGATTCCTGCGGGATGTAGATCCCCGGCTCGATCGTGAACGTCATCCCCGGCTCGAATGGGGTGAAGAACGGACCGACGTCGTGCACGTCCATCCCGACCCAATGTCCGAGTCCGTGAATGAAGTACCTGGTGCAATCGCCGGGCGCGCACAGGTCACCCGAATGCTCTTTCATGTAGGTGCGCGCCAGCGTCTGGATTTCGGCCAGCGTCGCCCCTGGCTTCACCGCGGCCATCGCGGCCTGTTGCGTATCGAGCACCAACTCGTAGATCGCCTTCTGGCGCGGCGCGAACTTGCCCGAGACCGGAAACGTGCGCGTGACATCGGCCGTGAAATAACCCCATTCACCCGCGGCATCGAGAAGCAACAAGTCACCGGGCTGCGTCTGGCGACGTGACAGATCGTAGTGCAGGATGGTCGAGTTGATTCCCGATCCCACAATGCTCGGATATCCGACTCGCTCGGCGCCCAGACGGCGGAAGGTGTATTCCACCAGCGCCTCGACCTCGTACTCCCACATCCCGGGGCGAGTCTGTTTCATCGCCTCGCGGTGCGCCTGCGCGGAGATCTCCGACGCGCGCCGCAGCCGGCGCAGCTCGTCGGCATCCTTCACGACACGGAGCATCCCCATCACGCCACGCTGCGATACTCTCGTGAGGCCCGTCGCGGTGGCGATCGAGTCGATCACTACGCCAATCGGGTCGACCGGTGCCGCACTCAGCGCGGCGCCCGCCACGCGACGCACCGGCGGACGAATACGGATGTCGCGCATCCCGGTCCACGCGCGTCCAGTCGAGTCGGCTGCGGTCCGCGCCGCCGACCAGGCGTCCCGTAGTGGTGGGGCCGCCGACAGGTAGAGCAGCACCTGACCGTTTGCGCCACCGGAATCGGGCTGGATTGCCACCAACACGCCTGTCGGGCTCTCGATGCCGGTGAGGTAGAAGAAGTCGTTGGTTTCGCGGTAGTCTGAATCCTGCGGATAATCGGTCTCGATGCTGCGAATCTTCGACGCGTTCACGACGACGATCCCCTTGGGCATCGTGGCGAGCAGCGCAGCGCGGCGTGCCTCCAGCAACTCGACCGGAACCGGTCCGCCCGGGGCGTTGTGTTGGGCCGCAAGCGGGAGCGCGACGGCGCACGCGGCGACGGCTACGACGACCAATCGAACTGCCATGCGAACCATCAGGGCTCCTCGCCGAAGTATGATCGTCCAGAAAACAAGAAGGGCCGCCGAAGCATACGCATCGGCGACCCGGTTCGTTCCAGACTTCCCGCGACCTATTTTTCTTCCTTGAACTGCGAGTGCCGCTTCAGCATGGGATCGTACTTCCGAAGCTCCATCCGCTCAGGATGCTTCTTCGGGTTCTTCGTCGTCGTATACATGTAGGCGCTCTCGGTGCTCCGGAGCTTCACCTGCACGCGTCCCTTCTTCGCCATGGTGTCGTATCCTCGCCCTTACCAGGAAGCCTTGCGAACGCCGGGAATCTTTCCCTCGAGCGCTTGCTCACGGAACGCGATGCGGGACAGCCCGAAGCGGCGCACGAACGCGCGCGACCGGCCGGTCATGGCGCAGCGGTTGACAATCCGGGACGGCGATGCGTTGCGCGGGATTGCCTGGAGCTTCCTGTTGGCCAGGTCCTTCTCGGCCTGCGACGCCGTCAGCGACTTGACGATCGCCTTGAGCTTGATCCGCTGATCGTTCCACTTCGCAGCCAGCTTCGTGCGCTTCTTGTTGCGCTCCACCCAACTCGTCTTCGCCATCGTGCTCCCCGACTCCCGCGCGGCAGGCCGCGCCCTGGATCCATACCCCCGCGGCCATCCGCAGGGGCTACGACTAAGCCCCATAAGATGGGCTGGGGGTGGAGTTCGGGCAATGGGGGCGATGGGCGACGGGCCGTTAGTCCATCGCTTCTCGCTTCAGGTCTACCGATCCAGCCTCCCATCCGCCGCGAGATACCTCGTCACGAACTGGTCGGCGTCTCCGCCACTCTGCAGGAAAACCGCCCCGGGGCCGGGGTCGAGGTCCGCCGAACCGAAGAATCGACCGACGGCCCACACCTGCCCGAACGGGTTGACCGCGACGCCCGCTGCGATTGCGAAGTTGGCGTCACCCGAGACGGTGGCGCCGATCGGCGTCACCCACCGGAGGTTCAGGCCCTGGTCGAGCGAGAGGACAAACGCATCGCCTGCGCCATTGGTACCCTGCCCGGCGACTACCCGGGTGCCCGGCCCCGGGTCGAAGTCGACCGATCCCTGGAACCACCCGACGAGCACGAGGTTACCGGCGCCGTCCGTCGTCAGCCCGTGCACACCGTCGCCGCCGGCTCCGCCGAATGCCCTGGCAAGGCCGAGCCAGAAGCCGTCGCCGTCGTAACGCGCGAGGAAGACGTCCTGACCGCCGAGGCTGAGGACGAGTCCGGTTCCTGGCCCGGTATCGACGTCGGCCACCCCGCTGAAGTTGCCAGCGACCACGATCGACCCGTCGGCTTCGACCGCGATGCCGTCCATGTTGATCTGGTCGTAGGTCGTGCCCCCACCGCGGAACGCCCAGCGCAATCCAAGCAAGTCGGTGTAGCGCGCCACGAAGTAGTCGGCGTCTCCCACGCTCGTCAGCGGCAGGGGCGCGAGCCCGGACCCGAGTATGGCCACCCCGCGGAACTCCCCACCCACCACGACGTCATCATTCGAGAACCGCGCGATGGCAAGTGCGGCGTCATCGCTGATCCCACCGATCTGCTCCACCGAGCGAAAGGCACCGTTGGCAGCGTAGCGTGCCACGAACCCATCGGTGCCGCCTCGCGAGATCAGCGCCGTGTTGCCGCCGCCCGCATCGAAGTCGGCCGTGCCACGAAAGAACCCGGTGACCACGATGTCTCCATCGGACTGCACGACGACGTTGCGACCTTCGTCGTCTTGCGCTCCACCAACGCTGATCGCCCACTCGCAGACACCGGCGATCGAGATGCGCACCACCAGAATGTCGCGACCGCCGCCGTTCGGCACGATCGAGCCGTTGCAGTTGACACCGGGTCCCGCGAAGCCGGTCACGATGACGCCCCCATCGGGCGCCAGCGCAATATCGAATGGCTGGTCGGACGACCCACCACCCAGCGAGACGACCCACGTCAGCGCGCCGGTCGGGGC
>JANMSC010000390.1:0-7609 GCA_031388885.1 Gemmatimonadales bacterium
CCTCCGCGGCTCTCGGTGTCTCTGCGGCTCGGCGTCACAGACGCCCCGCCCTCCGTTGCGCCGCAATATGACGGCTGGTCCGCATCGACAGCGCCAGAATGGTCCACGTCGGGTTCTTGTCGGCCTGGCTCACGAACGGTCCACCATCGGCCACGAACAGGTTCTTGCAATCCCACGCCGCGCAGTTGCCGTCGAGCGCGCTGGTCTTCGGGTCGTTGCCCATCCGCACCGTGCCAAGTTCGTGGATGATCGAGCCGCCGGTGGCGATGCCGTAGCCCTGCTCCTTGGTCGGCATTGGTGAGCGCACTTCCGCACCCATCTCGGCGAGCAGCGTGCGGAACGTCTCCTGCATGTGCTTGACCTGGTTGTGTTCGTGATCGCTCCACTTCCAGGAGAAGCGAAGCACGGGAATGCCCCACTGATCGACCATGCGCGGGTCGAGCTCGCAATACGAGTCGGCGTTCGGAATCATCTCACCCCGACCTGAGAAGCCGATCGTCGCACCCCAGTACTTGCGGTAGTCGTTCTTGAGCGACGCGCCGTAGCCGCCGCCCGGCGGATAGTTGTGGATGCCGCCCATGAAACCGTACCCGGGCATTCCCATCCCACCCCAGATCTCGATGTGGTAGCCGCGCGGGAAGTCGAGCTTCTTGTTGTCGACCCACCATGGCATGTAGAGGTGCGCGCCACCCACGCCGTCGCAGTTGTGGCGCGGCTGGTCCATCAACGCGGGCACAAATCCAGCGACATCCGTACCCGTGGTGTCGGTGAGGTACTTGCCAACGATACCGCTCGAGTTGCCGACCCCCTGCGGGAACGCCGAGGACTTCGAATTCAGCATGATGCGCGCGGATTCGCACGCGCTCGCCGCAAGCACCACCACGCGCCCTTCGGCCTTCTCCTCCTTGCCGGTTCTCTTGTCGATGTAGAGCACACCGTCGGCCAGCCCATTGCGCCCGACGCTCACCTCGCGTGCCATTGCATCGGTGCGGATCGTGAGCTTGCCGGTTTTCTGTGCGGGGTAGATCAACACATTGGGCGAGGAGAAGTTCGAGTTGGTACGGCAACCACGGTTGCATTGACCGCAGTAGTGACACGCCGGACGACCATTGACAGGGCGGGTCAGGATCGACAGGCGTGACGGAATGCAGGTGACGTGGTGCGTGTCGGCGGCCTTCTTGACGAGACGCTCCCAGCAGCGCGGCTCGGGTGCCGGAAGGAAGTGGCCGTCGGGATGGTTTCGCAGGCCTTCGTTGCTCCCGAAGATCCCGACCAGCTGGTCCACTTCGTCGTAGTAGGGTTTGATGTCATTGTACGTGAATGGCCAGTTGTCGCCGAGGCCGTCGATGCTCTTGCGCTGAAAGTCGTCGGGGCCGAAGCGGAGCGAGATGCGGCCCCAGTGGTTGGTGCGCCCGCCGAGCATCCGGCCGCGCCACCACGAGAATCGTGTCCCTGGCGCCGTGGTGAACGGCTCGCCGGGGATGTTCCATCCGCCGATGCAGGCGTCGTGTTCGCCGAAGGGGCGATCGGGGGTGCTGCCACCGCGACGGTCGGTTTCCCACGGCGAGACGAGCATGCTTGAATCGGTGGCGTTGTCCCACAGGCCGCCCGCCTCGAGCAGGAGGACGTTGGCTCCCGCCTTCGTGAGCTCGTAGGCCGCCATGCCGCCGCCTGCACCCGAGCCAACGATGACAACGTCATAGACGTCGCGCCGCTTGAGAATGGACATTGAAGACCGAGATGAGAGGTGAGCGTGGGAATGTAGTGTGAACGAGAAGCGAGAAGGGAGAAGGGTCACACCGTGCACGCCGCGTACGCCTCTGCCAGCCCCTTCTCGGCGTCGCCCTTGGGCATGAACTCGTGGGCCAGCCACCCGGTGAACCCGGTATCAGCAATCGCCTGGGCGATGGCGTGGTACTGCAGCTCCTGATCGGCATTGAGTTCGTTGCGACCGGGATTCCCAGCGGTGTGGTAATGGGCGAACCACCTCCCGTTGGTGCGGATCGAGCGGATGATGTCGCCTTCGCTGATCTGCATGTGGTAGATGTCGTACAGCAACCGCACCCGCGGCGAGTTCACGCGTTCGGCAACAGCGATGCCGTACGCCGACGTGTCGCCCTGAAATCCCCGGTGATCGACCCGACTATTGAGCATTTCGACGATCACCGTGACCCCGTACTGTTCCGCCCGGGGCGCGATCTTCGCGAGGCCCTCGGCGCACGCTGCAATGCCGTCGTCGGTGGTGATCGCCCCGGCGTTGCCGAACATCGCGATCACGTTAGGAATGCCGGCCTTCGCCGCCGCAGGAATGACGGTCGACAATTCACCAAGGATCAGCTCGTGATTGGCGCGATCGTTGAGCCCGCGCGCGATGAAGTCGCGCCGCTGCGTGGAGTTCGATGTGCTGATGGCAAGGCCATGCCGTTGCACCAGGGCCCAGTCCTGCTGGTCGACCAGGTCAATCGCGCCGAGTCCGACACGCCTGACCATCACGCAGAAATCGTCGTAGGGAATCCTGCTGAACGGCCAACGGCAGACCGACTGCTTGAGGCGCCCGTGAACGGGAACGGCCGATGCGGCGGCGGGCGCTCCAGACGCAAGCGCCCCGAGCGTCAGGGCGGTGGAGGCAACGAAGGAACGTCGGTGCATCAAAACCGCAATGCTCTCAGATACTTATACGACGCCGTGACACTTCGGACCGGATCCCCCGGGTTGTCGTGCTCGACAAAAAAATGCTTGATGCCCGCCTGCTTCCGTGCCGCAAAAACCTTTCCGAAATCGATTGTGCCTCGCCCAACATCGGTCATCGTCCGCTCCGGGGGTGGCCCTGCGTCCTTGACGTGGACCAGCGGAAACCGCCCGGGCCACTTGGCGAAGTACGCGAAGGGATCAGCATCCGCCTTCACGATCCAGTACAGATCCATCTCCATCTCGACCAGCTTCGGGTCGGTGGCCTCGAGCAGCCGGTCGTACATTCGCTGGCCCTCGACCTCCTTGAACTCGAAGTCGTGGTTGTGATAGGCGAACCGGAGCCCCGCGCGCTTCGCGTCCTCGCCAGCGCGATTGAACAAGTCGGCTGTGCGCTTGATCGCGTCGACGGAGTTGCGGTCGCTCTCGGGGAGCCACGCCACGAGGAGCCACTTGTGGCCGACTTCACCGGCCTCGTCAAGGGTGCGGCTCCACGAACCGCGCAGGGCATCAAGACCGACGTGCCCCGCCGGTGCGGCGAGCCCGTTGCGCTTGAGCAACGAACGGAGCGACCGCGGTGGTCGATTGAAGTATCCGGCGAACTCGACTTCCCTGTAGCCAATGCTCGCCACCGCCGCCAGGGTGCGCTCGACACTCACCTTCATCATGTCGCGCACCGTGTAGAGCTGCAACCCGATCTTCTCCAGCCTGTTCGGCGCGACGATGCTGCCACCAACCGGAAGCACCGACGCCGCACCAAGTGCTCCAAGGGCTCCCACAAACGATCGACGATCCATCACAGCTCCTTTCGCTTGAGTGCCCGCACCGCATGGTCAGCCGCGCGTGCCGTAAACGCCATGTAGGTGATTGAGGGGTTCTGACACGCAGAGGACGCCATGGCTGCGCCATCGGTCACGAAGACGTTCTTTGCGTCCCATACCTGGTTCCACTTGTTGAGCACCGAGGTCTTTTGGTCCCGGCCCATCCGCGCCCCGCCCATCTCGTGAATGGTGAGCCCTGGCGCCGTCTTGTTGTTGTAGGTCGAGACGTTGGTACACCCGGTCGCTTCCAGCATCTCGGCGGCTTGGGTCATCGCATCCTGCTGCATCGTGAGCTCGTTGTCGCGCCACTGCACGTCGATGTGCAGCACCGGCACGCCCCAGCGATCGACCTTGTCGGGGCTGAGCGTGACGCGATTGTCGACGTGGGGCAGGCACTCGCCGAAGCCGCCGAGAGACATCCGCCAACTACCGTACACCGGGGACTTGAGGCTGTTCTTGAACTCTGCACCGAACCCGGGAGTGGACGTGCCGCGGCCCCACCCCTGCACCGATCGCCCGCCACCGCCCTGATAGGCATATCCCCGCAGGAAGTCGGGGTGCTGGTCGGTCACATTGCGAAAACGGGCAAGGTAGATCCCGTTTGGTCGCGAACCGTAGGTCTTCTTGTCCTCGAAGCCCGGCACATTCCCGTTCGCGCCGGCCTGCATCGTGTGGTCCATGACGTACCGGCCCAGCACGCCGCTGCTTGCGCCGAGTCCCTCGGGATGCGACCGACTCTTCGAGTTGAGCAGGATGCGAACCGATTCGAGTGCAGAGCAATTGAGGAACACGACCCGGGCGTCGAATGCGACCGGCTCCATCGTCTGCCCATCAATCACGCGAACACCGGTGATCTTCCCTCGAGTCTCATCCCAGATCAGTGAATGCGCCACACTATACGGGCGAATGGTCGTACGCCCTGTAGCAAGTGCGTCTTTGAGCGTGGTTTGCACTGAATTGAAATAGGCCCCGGTGGTGCAGCCGCGATGACACGCGTCGCAATAGTGGCACGCTCCCCGACCATTGTGCGCCACCGTCAGGTTCGCCACACGACCCACGGTCAGGACGCGCCCGCCGCTGTATTTCGCCTTGACGCCGTCGCGCACGAATTCTTCGGCGCAGCTCAGCGGCATCGGTGGCAGGAACGGACCGTCGGGCAGTTGGGCGAGGCCGAGCTTCTCGCCAGAAATTCCGGCATACCCCTCGACGTAGTCGTACCAGCGAGCGATGTCCCGATACCGCACCGGCCAGTCGGTGCCGTGGCCGTCCTTGGCGTTGGCAGCGAAGTCGAGGTCACTCCAGCGATAGCACTGACGGCCCCACATGATCGACTTGCCGCCAAGCTGACGGCCACGGATCCAGTCGAACGACTTGCCATCCGGCGTGGTGTAGGGGTTGTCAACGTCATCAACGAAGAATTGCGTGGCACCCTCGTCGCAGGCGTAGCACTTCCGCTGCACTGACTGGCGTGCGGTGAGCTTGCGAACATCGCCCAGGTACCGATAGTCGAACTCGAACGCAGGAGCGTTCATCAGGTAGTCGCGGGCAGGGTCGATAGTGCGCCCTGCCTCGAGCACCAGGACGGTGAGGCCCTTTTCACTCAACTCCTTGGCAGCCCAGCCACCGCTGATTCCGGAGCCGATCACGATCGCGTCGTACGGAGTGCGTCGCATCAGCCCGCTCCGCCGCTGATCGCCACGCAGCCGTCGTAATAGCCGGGGTAGAAGTTGGTCTGGAGCTCCTGCTCGATCCCTATCCGCGAGGTGTAATAGCCGTAGATCGTCAGGTACTTGAGGTCTCGCCAGAACGAATTCGTGCGATCCGTCGCCGCAAGGGCATCGGCTTCGGTGGCCTTGAGTACGGTATCGCGATCGGATTCGATGAGATCGACGAACAGACGCTGCTTCAGCCGAGACGCGCGTCGGTCGAGGTCGACGAGTCCGGCAAGGAATCGCGTCTGCCGTGCCGCGCCGTAGTGATCCTGCACGATCTTCTCAGCGAAGCGATGACACTCAGCTGCGAGGGCACCGGGTGTATCGGTCACCGGAATGATTCGGTCGCACGCCGCAGCCACCGTGTGCAACTGGTGGATGTCGAAGAACCCCAAGCCACGGGGCGAGATCGCGAGGCCGGCATGGGTACGCACCCCCAGCGCCAGGAGGTCGTCGGCCGAAAACGCGCCGATGGCGCCGACGCCGCCGAAGAGGCGGAGCACTTCACGGCGAGTGAACATGGCACGAAGCCTTGAGAGGAGTTGGGGAAAGCTACTGGCAGGAGGAGGGGGGCGGGAGACAGCCGCTGTCATCCCGAGCGAGGCAGGCGTAGCCCGCGACGTCGAGAGTCTGTCCTGAGCGGGCGAATCGCGATTCGCCCCAACGGCGATGGCACCGTTTCAGCAATAAACCGCTCCAGCACCGCCGCAAATCCGCCCGGGTCATCCATCATCAGCCAGTGGGACACGCCTGCGACCGAATGTCGCGGGACCAGCGGCCTGAGCGCATGGAGCGCGAACGAGGCCGCGTTGGCTGGCGCGGTGACCAGCAAGGTCGGTCCGGGGTATCGGTCGAGCGAAGCGGTGGGTCGATACCCGAGCAGTGCACGATAGACCGAGCGCACCAACGGCCACGGTGCAGCAAGGATCGCGGCCCGGATCCGTCGTTCCGTGTCGGGGCGGGCCCCGGCGAGCGCGATGTCGATCGCCCCCTCGACCGTCGCGGCATAGCTCTCATCACTGTCGAGTCCGGCCATGAATCCGGTCAGCACATCAGCCGGCACGTGCGAGAAATCACCGGCCCCATCCACGCTCACCAGCCCGGCGACTCGCTCGGGCGCGCGCGCGGCCATTTCAATCACTATGCTTGCGCCGAAGGAATGACCCACCAACAGGTATCGGGGCAGCGCGAGTTGTTCGAGCACCGCGAGCAAGTCGCGCGCATTGGCCTCGATGCTGTAGTCGCCGTCGCGCGCCGGCGCCGAGCGCCCGTGCCCGCGCAGCTCGGGCACGATGAGTCGGTGCCGACCAGCCAGCGCCACAATCGCGTCGTGCCAGAACGTTGCGTCGCCCGCCATGCCATGGACCAACACCACCGGCACCGGGCCTTGCCCATGCTCTTCGACAACCAGCGCGCCAGCACCACCGCGCAACGTCCTCATTGCGGTTTCATTGCCGGGCAATCGGCGGCACCGGCAGGATCAGGTGTCCCGTACCGCGAACGCATCACGCGGCTGCCATCACCCGGGGTCACGTAGATCGTGAACAACTCCGCGTAGGTCCCATCGCACAAATCCGGGAGCGTCGGTCCGCCGAGCGCGCGCACAATCGGCATCACGGTGTTGCTGTGACCGACCACGAGCACCACGCCGTCGTGCGTCGCCGCCGCCAGCGCCACGGCATAGGCGTGCGCCGCGACGCCGCCTTCCACTGGCACGACGGTCATGGTGACGAGGTGCCGCTTGGCGACGAGTGATGCCGTCTCCCGCGTTCGCCGGAAGGGCGTCACGATGATCGCCGAGACTCTTGCATCGCGCAGCACGCTGTCGAGCGCCCACGCCCGCGCCCAGCCGGCGTCGCTCAGCGCTGGGTCACGTTCGGTTTGACTTGCCTTCTCGGCGTGGCGCACCACGACAACCACCGGATGGCGCGTCGTGTCGGACGTCGAGGCGGCAAGTGCGAGGAGCAACGCGACAAACAGCATCGAATGATCCGGCTGGAAGTTGCCCGAAGATTATTGCGTGCGAGCCAACGAGACGCCACGGCGAGACAAACGCTTGCGACACGACGAAGCGCACCGGCTCACGAGGGTTGCTCAGGGCACTGACATAGCGTTCGAGTGCTTCCATGGCTACGGTCGCTGCGATGAATCGCGCGACCGATGGATCAGCAAGGGCGGCGTCGCGGAGGAGTGCCTCATAGGATCTGCCGCATTCGACGGTGCGAAGTCGGCGGGCATTGGCGGCAAACCGGAAGTATGCGTGGCGGGATCGAGCAATGTGATCCCGCGCCCAGCGCTCGAAGGTCGCGTGGACGGCGCCGCCCGACCCCATTTGGCCATGCGAAGTTCTTCCTCGTAGGCGGCCGAGCGGCCGCCCACAATGTCGCG
>JANMSC010000405.1:0-2379 GCA_031388885.1 Gemmatimonadales bacterium
TTGCCGCTGGAGGGATGCTGGATATTGACCCAGGCCCGGCGCTTGTCGGTGGGGTCGAAGTACAGGCCGGTGAATTCCGAGCCCGGCGTGCCGTTGGAAGCCCACCGCCCGATGCCTTCGCCTGCATCGGTGAGATCGCCAACGTTGTTCAGGTCGTTGGCGAACCAGATGTCGTTGTCGTTGCCGCCGTTCCGGTCCTCGATGATGTAGATGTTCCCCTCGTGGTCGATCGCGAGATTGTCGGGGCTCGCCAGCCCGCTGCCCGCGGCAAGGCCCGTGGCGAGGTCGATGGTGTTTCTATTGGCAAAGACCGCGATCGTGTTGTTCTTGAGATCGAGCCTGTAAATCTCGTTGGTGGTCGTCGTCGTCATGTAGAGATATTCGCGGCCGTGCACCGTCTGGATCTGCAGGTCTTCGGGGCGCTGGTAGTCCGTGCCCTTGAACTGCGCCAGGTTCGTCGTGTTGCGGCCATCGACCGACGTGACGCCGTTCGGATCGGTGATGGTCAGCGCTCCAGGCAGACCCGCGCCGGTGGCGTCCGTGATCGGCACCCATGTGAACGCGCCGGTGGCGTTCGGCGTGCCGCCGTTCCCCACCCGCAGCACGAACGTCTGGCCGGCGGCGAAGTACTCGGCCTTTCCGGACATCATGTCGCCGAAGCTGGCCTGTGACGTGAACTTGTAGACGCTGCCGCCATCGAGCTCGTCGATGAAGTACATGTTGCGGGCCTTGTCGAATTGAATGCCCTCGTGCGACGTCCGCGGAATGACGTTCTGATGCACGAAGTCCGCGCCGGAATTGCTGACCGGCGTCACCGGGTTGAAAATGGCCGGCGCCGTCATCGGGTTCTTCAGCTCGAACAGGCGGCCGTACCGGCTGGTGGTGCATCCCGCGGCGGCCGTGCACCAGCTCTCCTCTGCCGTGATGTAGGTTCCCCACGGCGTCCAGAAGGAGGCATCGAACGCAACGGCGCCCCCAGCGGTCGGCGATTGCCAGATCGTGTCGGTCTGACCGGTGACCACGTCATAGCGCTGCACGCCCGACTGTCCGGTCTCGAACACGGTGAACAGGTACCGCCCTTTGTGCGGGCCCGTCTCATTGACGGTGTTCATATCCCAGTTGCCGGAGTTGGGGATGTTGGCGGCCAGCTGGGCCATGCGGCTCGCAACGGACCGCTGCCGAAAGGCCGGATTGCCGAAGGTGATGGGCATACTTTCGTCGGCGGTCGGACCGGCCGAGTTGAGGAGCGGTGTGTAATCTGAGAAACGGGTTCCGTCCGCAATCAGGACAGCACCCGCGAGCAACAGACCACCGACGGTGACGAGCCTCCCACGATCAAAAGACATTTTCATATTGACGACTCCATTCTGGGCCGGTAGGTTTTTGTAGGCCGGCGCAGAATTTATAGAGTCTGGGTGCGACGCCACGAACTCGATGCCGCGACATTGAGGAAAACTTAGAGAGCGGATAGGCTCTGCCGTGATGAATCCATATGTCGCCGAAGCCGTCGGAACCATGATTCTGATCCTGCTTGGAGACGGCGTCGTCGCAAACGTCCTCCTTGCGCGGTCGAAGGGTGAAAACTCCGGGTGGGTCGTGATTACGATCGGATGGGGCGTGGCGGTCGCGATCGCGGTCTACGCCGTCGGCCGCGTCAGCGGCGCGCACCTGAACCCGGCGGTCACGATCGAGCTCGCCACCATCGGCAGTTTCGCGTGGGGAGATGTGGCCGGATACATCGCGGCGCAGATGGTCGGGGCTTTTCTTGGCGCCGTGCTCGTGTGGCTCGCGTACCTGCCGCACTGGCGCCTGACGGAAGATCCGGCCGCAAAGCTCGCCGTGTTTTCCACCGCCCCCGCGATTCGCAACACCGCCGCGAACTTCGTGACCGAGGCCATCGCCACCGCAGTACTGCTGTTTGGCGTCCTCGCCATCGGCGCCAACGCTGAGGGGTGGGCGCAGGCCGGGCAGGTGGACCTGTCCCAGGTATTCAGCCGGGCGCTGCAGCCGCTGCTCGTCGGCATTCTGGTTCTCGGGATTGGCCTGTCGCTCGGCGGTCCGACCGGCTACGCCATCAACCCCGCGCGCGACCTCGGGCCACGCCTCGCGCACGCCATCCTCCCGATTCCCGGTAAGGGGCCGTCCGACTGGTCGTACGCCTGGATTCCCGTCGCCGCGCCGATCGTCGGCGGCATTGCGGGCGCCGCACTCTACACCTTCGTCGGATTCTAGGGAGCCATCATGGAACGCTATGTCGGAGCACTGGATCAGG
This sequence comes from Gemmatimonadales bacterium, assembly GCA_031388885.1. GTDB lineage: Bacteria > Gemmatimonadota > Gemmatimonadetes > Gemmatimonadales > GWC2-71-9 > Palsa-1233. The sequence continues at coordinate 2,273 of JANMSC010000405.1, forward strand.
GGACGACCAGTACGCGGTTCATGGTGTTCGATGCGGCGGGCGCAGAGGTGGCCCGGCGCCAGCTCGAGCACACGCAGATCATGCCGAGGCCCGGTTGGGTCGAGCAC
>JANMSC010000411.1:0-3923 GCA_031388885.1 Gemmatimonadales bacterium
AGACGGTGGTCGATGGGACGGTGGCGGATGTGAAGCGCGACTTCGGTGGGCGGCATGTGGCACTCTCGTTCACGCACGACACGGAAAAGGCGGGGCGCGTGCTTGCCGACCGACACCTCGTCGCCAAGGTCGATGACTACGGTGCAACCGCCGAGGTGGAGATGGCGACAGGCGCGGACCCCGAAGACTTGCTTACCCGGCTGGTGCGCGAGGGCGTGGGGCTGAAGCGGTTTGAAGTGGTCGAGCCGTCGTTGCAGTCGATCTTCATTGCGAAAGTGGGCGACGCGGCGATTGCGCCTGCTACCGGTGACGAGGTGGGCCCATGAGCAAGACATTCGCAGTCATCCGTCGCGAACTGGTCGAACGCGTTCGCACCAAGTCGTTCGTCATTTCGACGATGCTGGTCCCGGTGTTCATGGTCATCATGGCGGTGGTGCCGGCGCTGATGATGAGCGGTTCCAGCCGCAGCATGCGGATCGGCGTCGTGGACGGCACGAGCACCGGGGTCGGCGCCAAGATCGAGCAGACCCTGAACACGCAGCGCCTGTCCGAGGATTCTGGCGCGACGCCGCGATACATCGTGACGCGTGTTGCGGCGTCGGATCGCACCGACGCCGTTCGCGACTCGCTCGTGAAGCACACCGGACTGGGCAAGGGCGGCAAGGCGGCCGATGCGCTCGACGGTGTCCTGGTCGTGCGTGACGACGTGCTGCACACGGGAAAGCTCGAGTACCTCGGCAGCAACGTCGGGTCGTTCGAAGCGATGGGACGCCTCGAAGGCTCGTTGCGCCAGGTGATCACGGGCACGCGCTTCGAGGCAGATGGGATCGATCCCGCGGTCGTGGCCCGCGCCATGGCACCGGTGTCGGTCAGCACGACCAAAGTCTCCGACGGCGAGGCGACCGGCGAGAGCGGCGGCGCCTCATTTATCATCGCGTACCTGATGGGATTCATCCTCTACTTTGGCGTCTTCATGTACGGCCAGCAGACGATGACCTCCGTGGTCGAAGAGAAGACGTCGCGCATCATGGAGGTGCTCGCGTCGTCGCTCACGCCGTTCCAGATGTTGCTTGGCAAGGTGCTTGGTGTCGGCATGACGGGACTCCTGCAGATGGGCATCTGGGGCGGCACCGTGTTCCTGGTGACATCACAGCGGGCGCGCCTCGCGGGGCTGTTCGGGCTCAGCCCGGATGCGATTCAGTCATTGCCGATCCCCTCGATGGCACCGGATCTCCTGGTCGTCTTCCTGGTGTACTTCGCGCTGGGGTTCCTGCTGTACGGCGCCCTGTTCGCAGCTATCGGGTCGATGTGCAACACGGTGCAGGAAACGCAACAGTACGCCAGCGCCGTGATGATGCTGATCGTGTTCGGCTTCTTTGGCGTGTTTGCCATGATCAACGATCCCACCGGCGGCCTCGGCGTGACGATGTCGTTTATCCCGTTCTTCTCGCCGTTCGTGATGCCGGTACGATGGTCGCTGGCGGCTGTGCCACCGCTTGAACTCGCGCTCTCACTGGGCTTGATGCTGATCGCGCTGATGGGCACGACCTGGCTCGCCGGACGGATCTACCGCACGGGCATCCTGATGTACGGCAAGAAACCGACGTGGGGCGAGGTGTGGCGGTGGGTCAGAGCCGGATGATGGATGATGGATGATGGATGATGGACAATGGATGATGGATGATGGATGATCGATGGTTGGTGGTGAATGAAGACCGGTTGCCCGATGGGTGGCCGGTCTTTTTTTGTGGCATCCGCCTCGACTAGGCGCCGGCGTATCGATCATCGATCATCCATCATCGTTCACTCATGTAGCTTTCGCACATGTCCACGCACGACGTCCTCGTCCTCGGCGGCGGCCACGCCGGTGCCGAAGCCGCTGCCCTCGCCGCTCGCCGCGGAGCACGCGTGCTGTTGCTGACACAGAACCTCGCGACGATCGGACAGATGTCGTGCAACCCGGCGATCGGCGGGATCGCGAAGGGCACGCTGGTGCGCGAGGTCGACGCACTGGGTGGCATCATGGGGCGTGCGGCCGACCGCGCGATGCTGCAGTTCCGAATGCTCAATCGAAGCAAGGGGCCGGCGGTGGCGAGCCCGCGCGGACAGTGCGATCGGGCGCTGTACCGCGCCGCGGTGCGGGATCTGCTCGACCGCGTCCCGGCGACGCACCCGATCGAGTTGATCGAAGGGAGCGTGACGCGGTTTCTGCTCGAGGGCGATCGCGTCAGTGGCGTGGTGACGTCGGACGGTCGGCGGTACCGGGCCGGAGCAGTCGTGCTGACCACGGGGACATTTCTCCGGGGCATGATCCACGTCGGCACAACCGATTCCCGTGGCGGCGGACGCCTTGGCGAACCTGCGAGCGTTGGTATCTCGGAACATCTTGCTTCGCTTGGACTTACGGTCGAACGGTTCAAGACGGGGACACCGCCGCGGGTCGACGGCCGCACGGTTGACGTGAGCGTCATGCAGCGCCAGGACTCCGACGCTGAACCGTACTGGTTCTCGTCCCACGAACGCGCGGCCCGCCCAAGGCCGAAGCCGTCATGGCTGACATGGGCGGGTGAGCCGGTGAAGGGGCTGATCCGGGCTCATATCGCGGAGTCGGCGCTTTATGGCGGGGCGATCGCGGGGAGGGGACCGCGCTACTGTCCGAGCGTTGAAGACAAGGTCGTGAAGTTTCCCGACGCCCCGCGGCATCAGGTGTTCCTCGAACCCGAGGGCTGGGACACCGACGAGATGTACGTCGGCGGGCTTTCGACGTCGTTGCCGGCCGGGGTGCAGTTGCGGATGTTGCGCCTGGTGCCGGGGATGGAGCAGGTCGAGATGACCCAGGCCGGGTATGCGATCGAGTATGACTACCTCCCGCCGACTCAGCTCGACGCGACCCTTGCGGTGAAGGGCGTCGCCGGCTTGTTCACGGCGGGCCAGATCAACGGCACCACCGGGTATGAAGAAGCCGCAGGGCAGGGCGTGGTTGCGGGGCTCAACGCGGCGGCGTTTGCACTCGGGCTCGAGCCGGTCGTCATCGGACGCGACGAGGGATACTGCGGGGTGCTGGTCGACGACCTTGTTACCCGCGGCGTCGATGAGCCCTACCGACTGTTCACCTCACGCGCCGAGCATCGCCTACTACTGCGGCAAGACAATGCCCTGCGCCGATTTGCGCCTCGTGCGCAACGCCTGCGCCTCTGGTCTGATGCGGAGGGGGCGGCAGCAGAGCGACGCCTGGAGGCCGAAGATCGGACGCGCGGGCTCGCTGACGCGATAGCGATCGCTCCCACCGTTGCAAACCCGTTGCTCGAGGCGTGGGGCACCACGCCAATTGCCGAACCGGTGCGGATCACTGAACTGGTGAAACGCCCTGGCGTGTCCCTTGAGGCGCTGCTGCTGGCCGCCGAGGTCGACGTGCCGGCGGACGCATGCGAATGGGCCGCGATCGAGATCCGCTACGCCGGGTACCTCTCGAAGGAGCGGGAGGCAGCGTCCCGCCTCCGCCGGATGGAGGGCGCGACACTCCCACCAGATCTCTCGTATCCAGGCTTCGTGCAGCTTTCCTTGGAGGCACGTGAGAAGCTCGCCGTGGTTCGGCCAGCGACGCTGGCCCAGGCCGCGCGGGTTCCAGGGGTATCACCGGCTGACTTGCAGCACCTGCTGATCGCGGCGCTGAAGCATGTTTCACGTGAAACCACGAGAAGCGAGAGGCGAGAAGCGAGAAGCGGGTGAGGCGCGGCACGTTCCCTTGTGCGCCGCCTGTTTCACGTGAAACCGCTTGATTTCGGCACGTGACAAGGATTGCCGCGGCCTGATGGCCGCAGCTGATCCTTCCCTCGCCCCTCGCCCCTCGCTTCTCGCTTCTCGCTTCTCGCTATATCTTGCCATCACTGCTCCACCCCCACCTTCGGACGTTCGATGGCCCG
>JANMSC010000413.1:0-3081 GCA_031388885.1 Gemmatimonadales bacterium
TGCCGATCGACGAGATCACGTAGCTGCTGCGCCCCGCGATAGATCCCGCGGTACGGGAACATCTCGATCCATTCGACATCCGGGTGCACGACGCTGACTGCGCGGGGGATGTCCCCCGCGCCGAATCCGTCGTACATCGTCTGTACCACTTCCGCGTTCGTCACCATGCCTCCTCGGCTTGGCCTGTTCCGGCCGCTAGCCGGCTTTGGTGTAGTCCCAAGTCACCCAACGCACGGGGGTGACACGGATCATCTGGCGCCCGTGATCGAGCTCGGCGATTGAAGGCTCGAGGTAGGCTCGACCGTCATCCGGACCGAGGTAGCGAAAGAGAATCTGCTCGATCGCGGCGATTGCGTACTCCCGGTCGTCGATCATCTCGGCTCGCCCGAAGCAGGTGACGGCTTTGGCACCGGCGGCGAGTCCGCCCGCGAGGCGGTAGTCGACGTCGATGCATTCCGTTACCAAGGGGTTCTCGGCGATGTTCCGGAGATGGCGCCTGCCTGCGCCGATCGAATGGACAAAAACGCCGTCCTGCCAGACGTACCAGACGGGTGCCACATGCGGCCAGCCGTCCGAACGCTGTGAGGTAAGTCTCGAGACGAGAGCTTCGGACAAAAACTCGTCACGCTCTACTTCTGTCATCACGTTTTGGTTCGTCGCGGTCGAGATATCCTTGAAGTCCGTCATACGAACGTTCAGCCTCCTTTTCGCTATCTTCGGGAAGAGTTGGCGAGTGTCTCGCGCCGTATCATCGGCTGACCGCGTAGCACGCTTGCACCACCTGCTCGCATGTCAGGTCGGCTCCCGCGAGCGTCCCGGCAACTTGCCCATGGCGAAACACGATCACCCTGTCGCACATGTGCGCGAGATCCTCGTGCTCGGCGCTTGCGACGACGAGGGCGACACCCGCCGCTGCGGCATTGCGGAGCTGGACGAATACCTCCTGTTTCGCCCCGACATCAATCCCCTGCGTTGGCTCGTGGAGGAGTAGCAGACGAGGCTGCTGCTGGAGCCACTTGGCGAGGAGCGCCTTCTGCTGGTTTCCGCCGCTGAGCTCCGACATCTTCATCGAGGGCACCGCTGGGGTCACCTGAAACCGGCGCAAGAGTTCGCCGACCGTCGCCGTCTCGCGTCCATGCTCGAGTCGCATCCTTCGAAAAAACGACGAAAGCACCGGGAGGGAAACGTTCTGCCCAAGGCCGAGCTCCTGCGCTCCGCTGAGGTTCTGCCTGTCACCGGGGAGAAATCCGATCTGCATTCCGATTGCCCGTCGAGGTGTCATCCGGTGGGCTCCGATCGTCTCCTCGCCTAGGCGGATGCGCCCTCCGCTGGCGGAAATCGCTCCGAAGAGAAGGTAGAGGACGTCTTCGAAGCCTGATCCGGAAAGCCCGGTGACGCCGACGATCTCGCCGGCGTGTGCGTCGAACGAGACGCCTGCGACTCCGCTTCCGGACAGGTTCTCGACTCGCAGTGTTACGTCGCTTCGCGGTTCGGGCAAGGCGGGATAGAAGCCCTCGATCGATCGGCCGAGAAGCAGCTCGAGCAGACGGCTCTCGTCGATATCGTTGACGGCTTCCGTCGCGACCCGCCGGCCGTCGCGCAGCACGGTCACACGGCCGGCGAGGTTTATGACCTCATCGAGGCGGTGGGTGACAAAAAGCACGGCTGTCCCGTGGTCCGCCAGAGAGCGAACCGCCGTGAAGAGTCGGTCGACCTCGCCGTGTGGAAGAAACGCGGTGGGCTCGTCGAGGACGAGCGTGCCCTGGGCATCGTCCTCCAGCTGCATGAAGCCTCGGACGATCGCCACGATCGCCCGATCGACATGTGAGAGGTTGCCGACGGTCGTGTCTGGATCGATATGCGCGGCGAAGCGCTCGAGCGCACTCCGTGCCAGTGCCCGTTCGGCGCGCCACGGCACACGCCACAGCAAGCGGTGTCCCAGCCGACCGACTCTGAGGTTCTCGAGCACGCTCAGACCGTTGACGAGCGCGAGATCCTGGTGGACGAAGGCGAGGCCGCTCGCCCGGACATCGGCAGGCGTCATTGGAAATGCTAGCGAGCGGCCGTTCGAAACGATCGTGCCCTCGTCGGGGTGATGGTATCCGGCGAGGATCTTGATCAGCGTTGACTTGCCCGAGCCGTTGCGACCAATGAGAGCGTGCACCTCGCCCCGCCGTAGCTCGAGCGAGACGCGGTGGAGGGCGGTCGTGCCGTCGAACGTCTTCGTGACGCCCTCCACCGCGAGCGCTGTCTCGCTCGGGGAACTTGGTCTAGCAATCATTCTTTGGGGCAACGCTTTCCCGCTACTTCCTCAGCCAGAGCGTTCGGTATTTCTTGATGAAGTTGACGCCGTACCATACGGCGCCCTTCTCACTGGTGACGTCGATGCCTTGCGTGTTTGCGTTGTCGAAGATCCGAAAGCCGATCTTGTGGTTGAAAATGGGCTTGCTGCCGGTGAGCACACGAAGCGCTGTGTCGGCCATCGACATCGCGAACCACTCGTTTGAGCCACCGATGTCGACCTTGAGCGACGACGAACCGGCCTTCAGCTGTTTCATCTGATCGAGGCTCGCGTTGAAGCTCGCCTGACTGATCTTGTCCTTCAGCCCCAACTCTGTCAGGCCAGCATCGACCCCGATCGTCATCGCGTCGAAGATCGGTAGGACGTGGGTGATTCCCGGGTCAGCCTGAACGTATGATTTCGCGGCCTTCTGCAAGGTGCCGTCGTACCACGTCGGCGGCTGAGCATCTTCAAGCCGGGTCTTGCAGCCGGGGCAGAGCCGTGCGATCTCCGTCTGCATGCCGGCGATCCCAGTGTCGGCACTAGGATTGCCCTTCGCGGCGATCAGCAGCGCGTTGCCTTTCCCCTTCGACTGAGCGGCGAACCACGCCGCAATAAGTTTGCCAGGGATCCGGTAGTCGTAGGTGACATCAGCGCTGACGCCCGCTACCTTCGGCTTCCCGGGGATGCCCGATGCCCCGATCACGGTGACAACCTTGATGCCGCGCTTCGTCGCCTCTCGCACCTGCGCACCGACGAGTGCGGTCGGGATCGCCAAGGTGATGATCAGGTTCGGCCTC
>JANMSC010000422.1:0-18142 GCA_031388885.1 Gemmatimonadales bacterium
AGCCGATCCTGCCGTTCACCGGTCTGAGCCTCGCGCTCTCCCAATCGACGCTCGGCCCGTTCGACCTCCTCGCGACGCCGGGCTGCCTCGCGACCGGCGTCTTCCTTGATCGCCAACGCTTCTTCCCGCGCGGTCACCAGGTGACGCTCGCGCAGCGCGGCGATCTCGCGCTCGGCCGCTGCCTGGACCGTTGCCACATCGCTCTGGGCGCGGGCGACCAAGGCACGCTGCGTTCGTCCGACGGAGGCCAACCGCCAATTCCACACGAGGATCCCGACCAGCGCACCGATCGCCGTACCGCCGGCGACCCCGAACAGCAGCATCGAATCCATCATCTATCCTCAACCGGCAGCGAGGTGCCGGGCAGCGGTCAATCGCCTGCGCCCCGAAGTCCGCGCTTGGCGGGCGGAAGCAGGCGTGCGAGATCGTCGGCGAGCGCGGTGATTCGCGCAGCCGCTTCGACGTCCGAGCGACGCGAACGGAAGAGTTCGTCGGTGACAGCGAGTCCGGCGAGAATCGCCGCCTTGTGTGCTTCCACCGTCGGGAGCACGGCGCGAATCCGGCGAAGGGCATCATCGTAGTACGCCGCAACTTCACGGGTGTACTCGGGCGGCAGCTCCGATCGGACGTTGAGCTCCTCCCCGCCGACGACGACGCGGACCGATTGCTTGCCGGGGCCGCTCACGACCGCACCCCAGCCTCGAACTCGCCCTCAAGAAATGCGAGCCGCTGTTGCAGTCGGGTGACCATGTCGCGGGCACGTTCGACGCGGGTCCGCAGGTCAAGATTTTCTCGCTCCAGGTCGAGCATCCGTCCCGTGACTCGGTGCATCTGGTCGCCGGGCACCATACCATCCTGGGCCTTGAGACCCTGCAGTTCGCTCTCCGCCTTGAGGCACCGCCGCCGCCAACCGGCGAGCTCGTCGGTCAGGTGCCGAAGCACCCGCTCGAGATCGGCGATCGCCGCGATGTCAGGACGTACGTATGGTGATGTCAAGCTCGCGCTCCAACGAGGTGCGCAGGCGCCGCAGCACCTGTTCGACCTCGGCATCCGTCAGGGTCCGTTCAGGGTCACGAAACACCAGTCGTACCGTCACGCTTCTCAAACCATCGGCGACCCCGGGGCCGCGGTACTCGTCCAGCACCGTCACCGAGGTCAGGTTGTGTCGCGCGCCGCGCTGTTCAAGGAGTGCCGTCACTGCCGAAACCGCGCGCCCGGCGGGCAACACCAACGCAAGATCGCGAGTGACCGGGGGAAACGTCGGAAGCGGTCGATATTTGGCGTGGGCCGCGTCGCCCGGCGTGACCATCACCTCACCCACGAACACCGGGTCGGCCCATGGCGGCGCATCCGACGTCACCGGTTGGCATCGACCAACCACGGCGCCATCCGCGTGGCACGCCACCCAACCGTCTCCCTCAACTTGGATCTCGGCGTGACGATCCGCCAGAGCCACCATCGATTCGAACAGGCCGCGGGCGTCCCAGCGATCCCACTTGCGAGCGGCACCGCCACTGGTCCAGTGAGGCGGATTCCTCGCCCCAGTCACCGCGAACGCGACCTGCGTTGCTTCGTCAGGCGCCGGCCCGGACGCGGCGACGCGAAACACCGTGCCGATCTCGAACAGCCGGATGTCGGCCGTGTGCGCGGCCCAGTTGGCCTGAACTTCCCGCAGCAGCGACGGAACAAGCGCCGCACGCAGGGCCGCATGATCCGCCGAAAGCGGATTGAGCACGCGCGGCGCACGGGCGTCATCGGTCGAGACCATCGGCAGGGTCATGACTTCCGACAAGCCGAGCGACGCGAGGCCGAGACGGACCTTCGCCGCAGCACTCCACGCAGGATCGTCCGGTCGGGTGCCGGGTCGGAAGGCGCGTACCTCGGTGGGGATGGCGCCATACCCGTGGATCCGGGCAATCTCCTCGATCAGGTCGATCTCTGACACCAGATCCGGGCGCCACCCCGGCACGTCCACCGCGATGCGCCCGTCATCGGGCTTGGACACGACGGTGGCACCGATGGCCACGAGGCAACGCTCGATCTCACGCCACTCGAGGTCGAGCCCAAGTACCTGGGCCACCCGCGCAGGACGCAGGAAAATCCGCGGCGGAAAGGTCGACACCCCGAAGCAGTCGAGCGTCGCACCATCGACGCGTCCGCCGGTAACCGCGACGAGCATTGTCAGCGCGCGGCGGAACGCATCCACCGCGCCCCAACGATCGGTTCCGCGCTCAAAGCGCTGGGACGCATCGGTCGAGAGGGCCAGCGCGCGACGCGTCTGGCGCACCCGCGACGCATCAAACGCGGCGCATTCCAGCAGCAGGTTGACGGTGGTATCACCCACCTCGGTGGCGCGCCCGCCCATGATGCCCGCCAACCCGATCACCCGCTCACCATCGACGATCACCAGCGACCCTTCCGGAATCGATCGATCGGCACCGTCGAGGGTCACGACCGATTCGCCAGCCGTACTCGTCCGCACGCCGATCGCGGCGCCGCGCAGCGTGTCGGCGTCGTATGCGTGCATCGGTTGATTCAGTTCGAGCATGACGTAGTTGGTCACGTCAACGACGTTGTTGATCGAGCGCAACCCGACGCTTTCGATGCGTTCGCGCAACCACGCAGGGGAAGGGCCGATCGTCACGCCGCGTACGACGCCGGCGAGAAAACGCGGACACCCGGTCCGGTCGCCGATCGTGACGCGCACGCCGCCGGTGTCCCCTGCCTCAGCCGCTCGCTCCGGAGGCGTGATGTCGATCCCGTCGGTGCCGGGAATCTCGGGCAGGCGGAACGGCACACCGTACGACGTGGCGAGTTCCCGTGCGACCCCCTTGTGCCCCAGGAGATCGGCGCGATTCGGTGTCACGTCCAGCACGAGCCGTTCGTCACCGCCGCGAATCACCGCCGTGAGCGGCGTGCCCGGCGCGGCGTCGGTGTCGAGGGTGAACAGTCCGTCGTGCTCCTGGCCAAGGCCGAGTTCTCGCGCCGAGCAGAGCATCCCCGCTGAAGGTTCCCCGCGCAGCGTGCGCTTCTCGATCACCAGCCCGCCCGGCATCGCCGTGCCGAGTCGGGCGAACGGGTACTTATGACCGGTGGTCACGTTGGGAGCCCCGCACACCACGGTATGCATCGTGCCGCTGCCGTCGTCCACGGTGGTGACCTGCAGCTTGTCGGCATTCGGATGCGGCCGCACGTCGGTCACGAGCCCAACAACAAATGGGGACAGGTCGGCGCCGACGTGTTCGATGGCATCAACCGGAGCACCGAGCATCGCCAGCCGCTCCGCCGCATCGCGCGCGTCGATTGGCTGGCGAAGGAATGCCTCGAGCCATGCGCGTGACACGTTCATGCGCCGGCACTCCCGAACTGCGACAGGAACCGCATGTCGCCGGCGTAGAGATGACGGATATCCGGTACGCCGTGACGGAGCATCGCGATTCGCTGGGGGCCCATGCCGAAGGCGAACCCGGTCCACCGCTCGGGGTCGACGCCGCAGTTGCGCAGCACGTTCTCGTGCACCATCCCGCAACCAAGAATTTCCATCCACCCCGTACCCTTGCAGGCGGCGCACCCCGCTCCGGCACACAGGAGGCAACCGACATCCATCTCGGCCGACGGTTCGGTGAACGGAAAAAACGACGGACGAAAGCGAACCGGTGTTCCGCGTCCGAGGAAGCGTTCGGCAAAGTGCGTCAGGGTCGCCTTGAGATCGACGAAGGTGATGCCCTCATCCACCGCGAGGCCCTCAAGTTGCGTGAATGCCGGGGCGTGGGACGGATCGAACGGGTCGTTGCGATAGACGATGCCGGGGATCACCACGCGGTAGGGCGGCGGGCCCTCGCGCATCACCCGGACCTGGACCGGCGACGTATGCGTGCGGAGCAGCACCCGCCCGCCCGATGCCGCAGCCGCGTCACGCGGATCGAGGTACAGGGTGTCATGCATGTCCATCGCGGGGTGATCCGGCGCAAAGTTGAGCGCGCCGAAGTTGTGTTCCTCGGATTCCGCTTCAGGGCCGAGTGCGACGGTGAAGCCCAAGCCGCGGAAGATCTCGACGATCTCCTCGACCACGACCGTCACTGGATGGCGGGTCCCCCGCCACTCCGCGCGCCCCGGCATCGAGAGATCGATGTCGCGCGTGCTCGCCGACCGCGACCGGGCCGACAACTCGGCGCGACGGGCCGAAAAACGGGTTTCGAACTCGCCCTTGATCTGGTTGAGCGCCCCGCCGACCGCGCGCTTCTCGTCGAGTGACAAGGTCGCCAGTTCCTTCAGCAGGCGGGTCAGCTCGCCCTGCTTGCGGCCGAGCACGGCGATCTCCTCCGCCTCGAGCGCCGCGGCGTCGAGCGACACCACCGCGGCAAGTCGGAGGCGGAGCGAGGTGATGGCGGGATGATCGGACGGCACGGACATGTGGCTCCGTCAGGCACGTGGGACCGATGCGACGGTGGGGCCGCCCGTGCAGCGACGGCCGGCCCCACCGGGTGACTCAGCGCAACCCGGGGGTTACGCCGCCTGATGCGCCTTTGCGACCTCGGCGATCTTCGCGAACGCGTCGGCATCGTGCACGGCCAGGTCGGCCAGCACCTTGCGGTTGATGTCGAGGCCAGCGGCCTTCAATCCGGCCATGAAGCGCGAATACGAAATCTCGTGCATCCGCGCAGCCGCACCAATACGCGTGATCCAGAGGCGCCGGAAGTCACCCTTCTTTTTACGACGGTCGCGGTAGGCATACGCCATGCCGCGCTCGACGTTTTCCTTTGCTGCCTTATACAGCTTGCTGCGCGACCCGACACCACCCTTGGCGGCCGCCATGATCTTCTTCTTGCGCGCGTGGTGTGCGGGACCGTTCTTGACTCGCGACATGGCCTATTTCCTCACGCCTGGAGCAACTTGATGGTTCGCCGATAATCCGCAGCGCTCACGAGCGCCGACTTCCCAAGCTGGTTCTTCCGCTTGGTGGTCTTCTTCGTGAGGATGTGGCGCTTATTGGCTCGACTGCGCTTGATCTTGCCGGTTCCGGTGATCGTGAACCGCTTCATCGCCGCGCGCTTGGTCTTCTGTTTTGGCATCGTTTCTCCCGGGCTCCCTCGTGGTCGCGCGTCAGCGCGGCGCGAGCACCATGATCATGTTACGGCCGTCGAGTTTGGCTTCCTGCTCGACCTTGCCAATGTCCACCAGCGCCGCGGCGACGCGGTCCAGCACTGCCTTGCCGAGCTCGGTATGGGCGATCTGCCGGCCGCGGAACATCATGGTGACCTTGACCTTGTTCCCCTCGCTGAGGAACTCGTGCGCGTGGCGCGTCTTGAAGTCAAAATCGTGGTCGTCGATGCCGGGCCGGTACTTCACTTCCTTCAGGTGGATCACGTGCTGCTTTTTCTTGGCCGCGCGTGCCGCCTTCGCTTCCTCGAACTTGTACTTGCCGTAGTCCATGATCTTGACCACGGGGGGTCGCGCGGTCGGCGCAACTTCCACGAGGTCGAGCCCACGCTCCAGCGCAGCGGCCAGCGCCTCTTCGATCGGCAACACGCCGAGCTGTTCACCTTCCGCGGTGACCACGCGAACCGGAGAGATGCGAATCTGCCGGTTCACCCGTACGCGTCGTTCCCGATCAAAGCTCGACAGTGGTTCGTCCTCCTGAGGCGAAAAAAAGACACCCCGCCGTCAGGCAGGGTGTCCGAAGAGGCGCACCACGGGACCGGAGCCCCGGATGCTTATGACTCTCTGGACCCGTTCGCCCGGTGTTCCGGCTGAGGGTGGGACGGTCTCCCGTCCACTTGTAACGGGATGAACCTAGTGGGTCAGGCTGGGGCAGTCAACCTCTCTGCCAGCTCCACCCCACGCTCACCCGCCACCAGCCTCCCCGCCACGGTCGCTGCGTCATGTTCGAACACCACCCGCCACCCGTCCGCGGTGCCACGGGCATAGAGCGCCCGCTTGCTCTCGAGGGTGCGCAGCGGCTCCACGTCGTACCCCGTGATCCAGGGCAGCGGCAGGTGATGCGCAGTGGGGATCGTGTCGGCCGGAAAGAGCAGCGTCTCACCGGCACTTTCGACAAGCACCGCCATGTGCCATGGGGTGTGACCCGGACTCACCAGAACTTGTACTCCGGGCAACACGTCTCCGACCGGCCCGTCGATCAGCTCGAGACGACCCGCCTCGAAGACCGGGACGAAATTGCGCGGGAAATAGCTCGCAGCGGTGCGCTCGTTGGTGTGGGTGGCCCACTCGTACTCCCGCCGATGCGCCACATATCGAGCCTGCGGAAACGTGAGCTGTACCCTGCGCTCCACGTCATCCGCTGCAATGAAGGTGTTGCCGCCGGCGTGATCGAAATGCAGGTGGGTGTTGATTACTGCGGCGATCGCCGAGGGCTTGTGCCCGAGTTCGGCAAGCGCGTCCTCGAGACCGGTGCGACCGTTGGCGCCGCCGTTCTCGATGCCGTAAATGTCGCGAAACTTGTCTGATTCCTTGTTGCCTGCGCCATTGTCGACGAGCACCAGCCCGTCGTCGTGCTCGATCAGGAGGCACCGCATCGCAAGTGGAATCCGGTTGCGCGCGTCCGGCGTGATGCGACGTTCCCACAGCGGCTTCGGCACGACGCCAAACATCGCGCCGCCGTCGAGCTGTTGGCGGCCTGCCTCCAGGGCATGCACCGTCAGGCGTCCGATGCGCATCGTGGTGACTCGGCTCATGGCGCACACTCGGTCACGGGGGTGCGATGCAGCGTCTCGAGATCGGCCAGCGTCCGCGAGCCGCGCTCGCGCGCCGCGCCGAGGAGCCGCTCGAGCAGCATTCCGGTCACGGCGGCATCGCCCGCTGCGCGATGGCGCGCTGGAAACTCAAGCCCGTACTTGTGTGCCAGTGCCGCGAGCGAATATGACCGCTCCTGCCGGATCAACCGGCGCGCGAGTCGAACGGTGCACAGACGCGGCCCGTCGAGTGCCAGGTCGCGCGCACGCTTGACCTCGGCCGTCACGAAGCTCCAGTCAAATCGAGCGTTGTGTGCCACGAACACCCGGCCGGCCAACGCCGCCATCACTTGCTCGACAACGTCGCAAAACGACGGGGCACCGCGCACCATCTCGTCAGTGATTCCGGTGAGGTCGACGATGCGCGACGGGATCGGACGCCCCGGATTGACCAGCGAGTCGAACACCACCTCGCGTCGGGCCCCGTGCACCACCACCACGGCGATCTCGGTGATGCGGTCGTCGCCGGTGGCTTGCATCCCGGTGGTCTCCACGTCGACGACGGCGAACGCGCATTCCTCAAGCAGCGGGGACCCTTGTGCAGTCGCGACTAGTGCCCAACGCCCGTCGGGCTGCAGCCGGACGCGAGGGTCGGCCCCGAGCAGTGCGGCGGCCAACCGCTCCGCGACCGCCCGGGGCGCATTGGGCAGCCCGAGCACCCGAATGGCGAGGTCGTCGGCCGTGCAGATCCGCGAACGAAGGAGCTCGATCGCGCGATCAACAAGGGTGCCGTGGGGAAACGCGGTGAGTCCGATCAACGAGGGTGCTTCCCAAACCGGTGGGGCGACCGGTGGTAGGTCGAGGGGCGTCGCGCGGCGGATTTGGCGATCTTGCGGGGTGGCATCGGTGAAATGTTCCACGGGCCGGTGACTGGGGCAAGCGCCGTCGGGTCCAGAACGGAGCATTAAAGCGCCACCGAACGCGTGAGCCGTGTCCAAGCGCGCCCGTGACAACCGTCTCCACCGTGTGTACGGCGCATACTGCGCCCCCGACGCCAGGTTCGGCGTTGCCCGACCGGTGCCCACTCGTTACGCGGCAGTCCAACCCACCCAGCGAGGCCGATGTGGTCAGACAGGTCATGAACATGTTGAGTGGCGGGGCCGACCGCCCGATCCGACGGCTGCTCACCTACTACCTGTTTCTGGGCATCGTCGTGTTCGCGCTCAACGCCGCGTGGCCCGGATTCGATGAGCGGATGACCGGCGGTGGCGGCGGCCCTCGCGCTGTGGATACCCCGACACTCCTGCAGGATGGGCTGGCGCCACCACCGGAAGCGACCGTGGCGACGGATATCGTCGAAGCCAAGAAGGTCATCCTGTCGGTTTTCGTGATGCTGCTGGGGACGGTGGTGTTGATGCTCCCCGTGTCGTGGGTGTACATGTACGCGCGCAACACTCGGGGGCACAACCAGGCTGTCGCGCAGACATTGATCATCCTGCCGATCGTTGTCGCCGGCATCGTGCTGATCGTGCAGGACAGCTTGGCGCTCGCCTTCTCGCTCGCCGGCGTGGTGGCCGCGGTGCGCTTTCGAACGACGCTCAAGGATGCCCGTGACACGGTGTACATCTTTCTCGCGATCGCCGTGGGCTTCGCGGCTGGGGTACAGTCACTGACGATCGGCGCGCTGCTTTCGCTCTTCTTCAACCTCGTCGTGCTGATCACCTGGCGCTACGACTTTGGCAGGAACGTGCTGGAAACGACGAGTTCGTCGAAATGGGTCGAACCGCTTGAATCGCTGGCGACGGACGATGTCGAATCGATCGTCCCGGATCGTGACCTGATGATGGCGCTCACGCCGGCCTCTGCGGAAGCCCTGGCCACCAAGTTCGAGCGAGTGAGCGAGCTGTTGGGCGACAAGAAGGCCCGGTTCAACGGAGTGCTGCGGATCACGACCGAGAAGCTCGCGGAGTGCCAGCGACTGGTGGAGCAGGAGCTGGAGGAAGTGACGAAGCGGTGGCAACTCGATCAGGTGGTGACCGGCGAGGGCAAGCCATCCGAGCTCTACTATCTGGTCAAGATCCGGAAGACCATGTCGCCTGACGAGCTGATCACCGCGGTCCGCGGGCGCGCCGGCGGGATGATCGTGGCGGCGGTGCTTGAGGCTGGCGAGACGTTGGCTCGCGCCAAGGAAGAAGGGTGAGCGCGCGCGTCGCCGCGCTTGCCCTGGTGTGCGCCCTCGCGGCCTGTGGTGGACGAAGCCAGTCGGACATCGCCGCCGACAGCATGGAGGCGGCGACGCGGATGAGCCGGGTGACCGCCGCGGTGGCAAACCAGGGCCTGAACGGCGACGGACCCTTCGCGAAGTGGATCCTGCCACCGGAACTCGCCGAGGTGTCGGGCATCGCGCTGGCGAGTGACGGCCGGATCTTCGCGCACGGTGACGAGCAGGGGCGAATTGCCATCATCGACTACCGCACCGGCGTATTTCTCAAGCGATTCAAGGTTGGTGAGCGGACCATCAATGGAGATTTTGAGGCGGTTACGATCGTCGGTCAGGACGTCTATCTCCTCCAGAGCAACGGCAAGATCTACCAATTCCGCGAGCCCGCGGGCGACGAACGTGCCGCGTTCACCCTGCATGACACCGAACTCGGCGACAAGTGTGAGTTCGAGGGCATCGCTCACGACCCACGCCTCGACGTGTTCCTGCTCGCCTGCAAGCAACGCGGCAAGAAGCCGCTCGACTCGCTGACCGTCTACCGGTGGCGCCTCGGCTCGACTGGGGTCGAAGGCGTCTCGGTGCTTTCCATACCGAATGACCTCGTGATCGGCGCCAACGACTGGAAAGAGTTGCACCCCTCGGACATCGCCGTCGATCCCGTCACCGGGAACTACGTCCTTGTCGCGCGGCAGGAGCGCGCCCTGATCATCATCACGCCGGAGGGCGACGTCGTCGAGTCGCGGCCGGTCCCCGGCAAGATCCTGAACCCGGAAGGCGTGGCGATCACGCGCGACGGGATCCTGTTGATCAGCGACGAAGCGGCAAAGGAACCGGCCAGCATCTCACTCTTTCGCTGGAGGGCGAAAGCACCACCCGCCGGTGCAGACACCAGCTCGATGCCCATCGATAGCGCCAGCACGATGCCGGACAGTATTCGACCGTGACCCATTGCTGGCGGTATGTCACGATTTCGCAATTCGTCGTCAACCCCGTAGACTCGTCGCTCACACCTTGACCCGTCAGGTGATCATGGACCTTCGTGCCTCCATCGCGACACTTCTCGTCGCTGCATCCTGCAAGCCAGTGCCACAGGTCACGCCGGCGCCCGCTGAGGCGCCTGCGGAGCTCGTGGCGCTCACCGGCGCCTCGGTCATGATCGGCTCCGGAGACATCGCGCGCTGCGGCACGGACGGCGACGAACGCACCGCGCGAATCGTCGACAGCATCCTCAAGCGCGACAGCATCGCGGGGGTGAGTGATTACGTGTTCACCACCGGCGACAACGCATACCCCGACGGGTCGGCCCGTGACTTCGAGCGCTGCTTCACACCCTCGTGGGGTGACCCGAAGAAGTCGATCATGAAGCAGATTCATCCCTCGCCGGGCAACCACGAGCATCGCACCAACAGCGCCGCGCCGTATTACCTCTACTTCGGCGAACGCGCGGCCGGGTCGTCGAAGAAGGGCTACTACGCCTATGACATCGGCGTCTGGCGCGCGATCGCCCTCAACACCGAGATCATCGTCAACCCGATCTTCTCGTCGAAGGACATCACCGACCAGGAGGAGTGGCTCAAGACCGAGCTGAAGACGAGCGCGAAGGAGTGTACGATCGTGTACTTCCACCATCCACGGTACAGCTCGGGGTGGCATGGCGGAAACGCCCAGATCGCGTCCCTCTGGAAAATTCTGTATGACAACGGCGTCGATGTGGTGATTGGCGGGCACGATCACCACTATGAACGCTTCGCGCCGATGAATGATGCCGGGGTACGCGACAGCGCGAAGGGCGTGGTGTCGTTCGTGATTGGCACCGGTGGCGGAGAGCTCCGCGGCCTCCGGACCTCCCTCGCACTGAACAGCGAGTACCGACTGCAGGGCTATTACGGGGTGCTCAAGTTTACGTTGGGCGGCAAGGAGTACAGCTACGCGTTCATCGATACGGAGGGCCGGATCTGGGATCCGGGCGCCGGGAAGTGCCACTAGTCGAGCCGTCGCACCTCGACGGCGCGATCGTCGGCTCCTTTCGGATCGGCGATGCGAACCCTGAAAGGCAGGTCGTCGGCACCAGTCACCCGATCCTCCCCGGGTGAAATGAAGAGGCGCACTTCGCGTGTGTCGCGGGCGTCAATGATCCGGTCGAACCGGATCGTGCCGGTCGGGCCGCCGCTGCGCACCCGCACCCGCACCCTGTTGTCGGTTGCCCGCACAAACTCGACCACGTCCCGGCTCCGATCGAATCCGAACACATGCACCGTACGGGCGACGTGCTCGTAATAGTCATCGCCGTACTCCACCAATGCATCGCGCCGCGCACGCAGTGCGGGGAGCAGTCGGTCGCGTTCGAGTTTGCGGTACGGCAGGGGCAGGACGCCGACGGCGGCGGCAAGCGCTGAATCGGTCAGCACCGCGTGTATCTCACGGGCGGCAGCTACAAAGTCCGCTCGATCGAGCGTGTTGAGCACCCGCCGGTCGAGTGGCTCGGCAGCCCAGGCCAGCCGCTTTACGGCGGGGAATGACTCGGAGAAGCCGACATAGCGGGGTAGCATCACCCGGGCGAGCGCACCCACGAAACCATCCATCCGCGAGAAGGCCCAGTCACGGTCTTCCGGAATGGGTTCCCAAGGGCCGCGATCACGAAGCAACCGGCCCCAGCGCCACTGCTTGACGTGACGATCCCAATCGCCGACAAGCATGTCGATCAATCGCACCCGCAGATATGCCTGGGCATCGAACTCGGCGAGCGTATCCTGCCGGGTCCTTCCAAATATCTCGTCGCCGTCGACCACCCTGGTGTATCCGGCGAAGCCCGCCTTGCCGCCTTTGCGTTCATTGGGATTCATCGCGATCATCCCGACGCGTCCGGCAAAGATCGAGCGGTACTCACCGAGACGCTGATCGTTCGGCATCACCGATGGCATCGGCTTCGGCACCGGAATGCCGACGGCGTCGAGCAGTTCCGCCACCACGGTGGCACTGAACGGGAACTGCGCTGCCATCTGGTCGCTCAGCTCGTTGACGATCGGCCCCTTCCGCAGCCATGACGGGAGTACGCGCTCGGCGTTCTTGACGATCGGTCGGAATTCATATTCCAATCCGTCGCGTCCGTTGAGTCGGAGTCCAACAGTCTGCTTGCCTCCAATCAACTCCTCGGGATGGAGTCCCCCGCCGACCGAGTCGAGGTCGATCACCGGCAGCCGCACTGTGACGCGCCAGAGGTGGCGATTGAGGTCGCCAGCGAACAAGCGCCTCAACCTTCCCGCCGGATAGCTCCGCCCGGGTGTGGCATTGACCGAATCGACCCCGTGCATCAGCACCCGCATCGATACCGCGACCGGGGCCGCCCGCAATTCGGCGGAGTCTTCCTGTGCCGCGATTGCCGTGGGAACGACATTGTCAGTCCACCAGGGACTGCCTTGGCGCACGGTGTCGACCTGTCGCAGGCTGTCTGGGACCAGCAGACTTTCAGGTTCGACGGGTATGAGCTCGCGCGGCTGCTTCGACGCCCCCAGGAGCGACGCGGAGTACACGATACGAAATGCGTTCCGGCCTGTCGTGAGGCATTGCTTGACCTCCGCGTCGGTGCCGGCGCAGCGAAGCTGCTGTGCGTTGCCCCCCACGACAAACAGGTCAACGCCGTCGTCCTTGCGGAACACCAGCATCATGTAGCCAGGTTGCTCGCCGCCCCACACCAGGCCCGGCCCCATGGCGATCGACGACACCTTGCTACCCGCGCCGCTGACCAGCACAAAACGCGGATCGAAGTCCCCGGCGCCGGTGAGCACCTGGAGCGAGTGATCGTGGCCGCCTGCATAGATGAGCGGTGGTTTCTTCGCCTCCTCGAACGTCTTCCGCAGCCCCCCCAGCAGCTCCGCGTAGGCTGGTGAATTGAGATCCTGCACCAGTGCGCCAGATTGCTTCAGGATGTACGCAAGGCCGCCGGTGTGATATCCCGGAACCACGGCGCCGTGTGGACCGGCCGAGTAGTACGGATGATGCGCAACGATCACGACCTCACGGTCGCGCGCACCGGCAAGGGCGGCGGCAAGGTCGGCAAAGAACCTCGCCTGGCGCCCCCGGTCACGTTCCTGCAGGAACCAGTGCGTATCGACAAACAGCAGGCGCACGTTGCGGCGGAGGTCGCGCACGACTGGCCCCGGGTCACCCGCCGTTGGTTGGAGCGAGACGAATCGACCCGCGCGTCGACCGAGCACGATCTGTTCGTCGAGATTGCGTACCCGGTCGATCCCTGCGTCACCAGCGGCGTTGCCCCAGTCGTGATTGCCAGTGATGAATACACCGGTCGTTGCTTCGCGCCTGGCGGCCTCACCGCCAACGACGTCAATCTGGCCCCAGAGTCGCGCCGAGTCGGTCGCGAATCCGGGGTCGTCTCGGCCGCGGACACCTACCGGGTACACGTTGTCGCCGAGGTAGATGACCGACGTCGCGGAATCGCGGCGAAGCGAGGTCGACCAGCGTTCGACATCGGCTCGAAGTGCTGCCAACAACGGCGACGTCGCGGTCTCGGCGGCGCCCGCATCCCCCACCAGAAACACCACCGCATCGACGCTTGCCGGGTCAGGCAGGGGCACGCCCGCGTGTGCAGGAAGGTCGAGCGGATCGACGTTGAGAAAATTGGTCGCGCCGAAAATCGCGAACCCCATCACACCGAGTAGTACGATCGTGCCGGCGCCGCCCGCCACGAGCGCATTGCGCGGCACGTGGCGGATGCGAAGCGACGACACGATGCCGGCGACGAGCCCGAGGGCGCCGCCAATCACGCCACCGGCCCACGCTCCCGCCCCCTCGGCCAGCACCGACGACGCCACAAGGACGCCGACGAGGATCCCGAGCAGCATCGCGCCAAACCCGCACACCGTCGCCCAGGCCATGTGACCGGGACGCCGGCGGGCGAGACGGAAGCCTGCCATGGCGCCGATCGGAACCGGAAGGAGTTCCCAACGCACGGCGAGAATGTCGTCGAGTGCGAAAATGAACTGGCCGAACTGCGCCTTGGCGACAATGATCGCGAGTGTCACGACAAATCCGACCAGCGCGCCGCCCACCGTGGTCAGCGCAACGATCAACCCGTTGGCCACCCGATACCGGCGACTCCGTCGGGGCGCGTCCTGATCAGGCGTCGCACGTCGAGGCACGAGCCGGCGCCACGCCGCCCTCCAGTCGGGCTGCATGAAACTTCGCCGGCCAGTCAGCGGTTGACTGGCTGAGCGTTGACATGCGACATCGCAATCATGGTAAGCGCCTTGTCGGCGGTACCTTCTTCGTCAAGCGTCTCCTGCAGCAGGTCGGTGCGGTGAAGATCCTTCAGCTCATGAACCGTGAGCGTGTGCAAGTCATTGATCCTGAGGGGCACAGGATATCTCCAGGTCAATCGTGTGTGGTCGAGGTCGGCCGCGCGACGAACACGCTGCCACCTTGCTTACACGACGATCACCCAGTCGAATCGGACACTTTCGCGCCGACGCTGCCCCATTTGCATCGTGCGTCAACCAGCGGACGTGCCAGCACCGCCGGGCTTGAAGACTTCGACGGCGAGGGTGAATGTCCGCTCATCGTCGGGCTGCAGCGCCCCGACGCCGACGACCTGGCGCGCGACCTCCTCGCCGCGCGCATTGCGAACCGACACGACCACCGAATACTCCCAGGGCTCGCCAACGGGCGGGTGCCGGATCGTGCCCTCGATGTTGAGCGGCACGACGGTCGCCCGGGCCCGTGTCGCGGCGCCCGGATCGAACCGAAGGTGATGCCTGCACGCGGGACAGATGCTCGCGCTCTCGAGCACCGTCGCCTTGCAGTGGGGACAAAGCCGCGTCGCGCCGGGCGCGCCCGCGCGAGCGGTGCTCATGACGCGGCAGCGCTCCCCATCGTGAGCGACGGCCGGCTGGGCGCAGCGCCGTCCTGCCAGCCAAACTCCACCTGGCCGCGCATCCGCGATCCGGCGGCGACGATAAGCGACCCCGCCTTCAGGTCGCCGTTGAGCACGCCCGACTCGAGCAGCTCGACCCGCGCGGCCGCCTCGATGTTGCCGTCAAGTTCGCCGCCGACGGTCACCGTGCTGGCGCGCACGGCGCCAGTCACCTTGGCGCCCGGCTCGATCGTGAGGTTGCCCTGAACGTGAATGTCACCCTTGAACCGGCCGGCAATCCGCACGTTCCCGGCGCCCTCGATCTTGCCCTCGATCGTCAGGTCACCGGCGATCATCGACTCCTTGCCAGCCGCGGCCGCGCGGCGAGGAAGGTCGTGACTTGCCTGCTCGACGCGGTGATCGAGGTCCTTCGGAGCGGGGGAAGGCGCCGGCAACGGTGCCTTGGCCACGGCGCTCTGGTCTTTCCAGATGGACATCAGCAAAACTCCTGTCGGGGTACAGTACGAGTGAATCCTCGTAGCATCGGAAATCGGGGGCTTTTCCGAAGATAGCCCGGTCGCGCGGCGCCGATACCCGTCCGCCCCTACCAATCGGCCGGACGGTAGTCCTTGAGGAACTGGCCCCACACATGCTGACCGGTATTCAACCCATCGATGATCGGATCGACGATGCGGGCTGCACCGTCGACGATGTCGAGCGGCGGATGAAACCGATGCTCGGCCGTCTTCTTCTCCGCCAGTTCGATCGGATCTTCGTCGGTCACCCAGCCGGTATCGACGGCGTTCATGTGAATGCCGCTGCCGTGGTAATCGGTCGCGGCGGTGCGCGTCATCATGTTGAGTGCGGCCTTCGCCATGTTGGTGTGCGGATGCCGCGTGGTCTTGAACTTCCGGTAGAACTGTCCCTCCACCGCCGAGACGTTGACGATGTGCTTGTCGCGCTCAGGGGTCCGCTGCATCAACGCCTTGAGGCGTGCGTTGATGATGAACGGGGCGATCGCATTCACCAGCTGTACTTCGAGCAGCTCAACTGACGGCACGTCGGCCATCAGCATGCGCCACGAGTTGCGGTCGCGGAGGTCGACCTGCTGGAGGTCCTGATCGAGTTGCCCGGTGGGAAAGAGGTCGTTCTGACCGGCGTACTCGTCGAGCAAGAGCGGCACTTGCGAAAGTGCGGCGGAGTGCGACAATCCCGGCATGGTGGCGCGCCGATGGTCGCCCAGGGGTGCACCGCTGGCCGGCCCCAGAAGGTTCTCGTGGTGCATCGCGTCGTGCGTGCGCAGCAGGCGTCGTGCGGGCTCGGGCATGTCGCGGAATGAGCCGGCCTCGCGCTCCATCATGTGGCGATAGAACTCGGGGGGACGCCGCACCGTCTGGCACGCGTTGTTGATGATGAAATCGAGCCGTTCATGCGTCTCGAGCAGGTGGTGGCAAAACGCCTCGACGCTTGGTGTGTGACGGAGGTCGAGTCCGATGATCTCAAGCCGGTGGCCCCACGCGCTGAAATCCACCTCCTCGGCATAACGCGCCGCCGAGTCACGTGGAAAACGGGTGGTGACGATCAGGTGTGCTCCGGCGCGCAAGAGCTTGATGCCGGCCTGATAGCCGATTTTCACACGGCCGCCGGTGAGAAGCGCCACACGCCCGGTCAGGTCTGCCGTTTCGCTCCGCTTGGCGAAATTGAAGACGGCGCAGTTGGGGCACAGGCTATCGTAGAAGTGATGGATCGCCGTGAAGTCGGTCTTGCAGATGTAACAGTTCTGCGCCTCACCGGCCTCTCGATATGGTAGCTCGACCTCGCGGTCTTCTTGCACGAAGCCCGACGGCGGGAAGTAGTTCGGTGTGGTGAATACCGTCTGGCGGCGCAACGAGCGGATGCCCGTCGCGGCGAGGATCGCTTCCGCGCTGTTGACCTTGTTCGCCTTGTCGCGGCGGTGGGTGGCCTTTACGAACTGTCGGCGCGCGTGGGCATCCGGGCTATACACCTTCCCAGCCGCGTTGACGAGGCGCCGTCGGTCGGGTTCGGGAACGTTGACAAGCAACGTGCGATCGGCGGCGACCTGTTCAAGCACGTCGGTGATCTCGCGCAGGCGCTGGAGAAATGGCGTGGTGTCGGGGTCGGTCATGGCGGGAAAACTAACGGGCACGGGAACCAGCCTCGCAGCGGCCTTGCGCCCGGCGGGCTGCACCATAACGTATACTGAATGACGCCAGTCTTCCGAAGGAGCACCTACCAGGCTTGCGCGACGCTATTGCTCACCTGCGCCGCTAGCCCGATTGCCGCCCAGCAGGTGACGGTCGACGGCGTCGTCGACCGGATCTGGGGTGACGATCACGCCGTCCGGTCAACTCGCTCATACTACTTCCTCGTCACCCCGCAGGGGGCGCGTTATCGCCTGAGCCTGCCAGCGGCGGTTCCCGCCGGGTTTGGTGACCCCGGTCGGACCTGGACCGTCGCGGGATTTACTGCGCCCGCGGCTACCGACGGATCGACAGAGCCGCGACTCAACGTGACGTCCGTCAGCGCCCTGGCCGCAGCGTCGGTCGTCGAGCCGCTGCGTAGCCGCCGGTATGTCACGCTCCGGTGCGATGTGCCAAACGCATCAGCCAGCAACCCACCCAATTCGTTCTCTGAACTCGAAGCGCTCAACGCGAGCACGTTCCCGGGCGTCGGCGAGTGGATGCGTCAGATGTCCCACGGCGTGTTCACCTACCAACATGCGGGAGTGTTGGGCGCGTACGCGTTGCCCGGCTCGGTCGCGGACTATTTCCCGACAGGCAACACCGGCCTCGACGGACCGCCCAATTTCAGCGCGCTCTTCGGTCGATGCACGGCAGCGGCGAGTGGGGATCTGGACTGGTCGTCGATCGACGGCGTGCTGCTCGTGCACAACGGCAATGATGGTCGCAAGGCCTACGGTGGCACGGTTACCGCAACGGTCGGCGGCACGACGCGGACGTTCGGGGTCACCTGGCTCCGTTGGTCGCTGATCGGTGAGTTTACGCACGCGGTTGGCCATAGCCTTGGATGGAGTCACTCGGGGCCGGTCGGTAACGAATACGGATCTCCCTGGGATGTCATGAGTGACCCCAGGACGGACAGCGAGGGAGTTGGCCCAAACACCACTGTAGGGACAATCGGGTACAACCGGGCGTTGCTCGGCTGGATCGGCGACAACAGGCGCACCGTATTACCGCTGGGCCAGGAACTCCGGACCACACTCACGTTCTCGTCGTTTTTCGGAATCCCGACTCCGGGGTCGCTCGACTACGTCGAGGTACCGCTTCGCGGCGGCGAGAGAATGACCGTTGAGGCGCGGCAGCAGAGCGGTCCGTACGACGT
>JANMSC010000426.1:0-1755 GCA_031388885.1 Gemmatimonadales bacterium
GCCACCCGCGCCGAGTTCGCGCTCGACGCGATAGCGATCACGGAGAGCTGTCGCGAGGCGTTCGAGGACACCACTCATGGCAGTGTGGGTGTGACGCGGGCGTGTACGCGCATTCGCGGCTAGCGCTCAGCGACCATCGGGTCAATCGGTTCCAGGAACGGAAACCGATGAAAGTCAGTATCCCGAGTGCAAATGCGTCGCACGCCATGTTCACGCATCAGTGCGGCCGTCTCCGTGTCGTGCCAGAGGTTCCCTGCGATGACCGGCACTTCCCGAACCACGTCGCGTAGCACGTCGTGGTGTCGATCCGTCTGCACGAGGATCTCCAGCCCCGGTGACTCGACGAGGGAATCCACGAACGCGCGTGTTCTGCCGCGCGTACATCGGCGGCGTAGACCAATACGTTCGTGTCGACGACGAACACCTATCGGTTTTCCATGACGCGGTAGAGCGCATCACGATCGGCAATGTCGACCAGCGCGCCACCGCTATCGAATGTCGGGAGCGGGGGCAGGTCGGTGCTCGTCCGTCGGGACTGGAGCAGGCTGCGGAGCGCGGTTTCGACGAGTTCGGACATCGTGCCCCCGCTGCGCGCCGCTTCTTTGCGCAGCCTGGCCATGACCGAGTCGTCGATGTTGAGGGTTGTCTTCATATATGGATAACCATACATGCTATGTGGCTGTATGGCAAGGCGGCCTCAGATTTGGGAATCCCGCTCATCGTGGCACCTTGGCTTTAAGTTCCGCAAAGAACCCCTGCACCACAATCAAGTCGTCCAGACGTTCACCGACACTCCCTGCCGGTCTCGACATAAGGAAGCGCTGACCATCCGTGTCCACGTCGAACGCCGATGCGGCGTACGCGCCGGCTTCGAATAGTTTTCGCGGGGCATCGAATCCGAAATCCGCGCCGGCACGGACCGCCACGACCATCAGGTCGTCTCGGTCACCGACGAAGAAGATTTCACGTCCATCGCGGGACCAGCGTGGAAACCGCGCGCCGCCTTCGGAAAGTTGATGACGTCGCGCTTTGGTGTCAGGGAATGGTCGAACATATGCCTCTCCGCGTCCGGATTCGTTTGACGCATACAGCAACCAGCGGCCATCAGGGGATACACTCGGCACATTCTCGTTGGCGGGACCGGTGACGAGAGCGTGCACAGTTGAGTCACCGTCGACGCTGGTGGAATAGATATCCCCGCCCTTGCCGAAAACGATTGACTTGCCATCCGGCGTGAATTCGGGATTGCCCCCGGAAATATCCCATCGCCCGATCTCCGTCGGCGGTACACTTCCATCGGCTGGGCCGAGCGCCATGCGGGCAGCGGCCGTCGCGAACAGGATCAGGCGTGATCGCGGCTGCCACTGGGGCGATGCACCAATCTTGCCCAGTGGCGACGCCGGCCCGCGGTCCAACTGTTTCACCCAGAGTGTCGGAAGCCCACCGGCCGCGTCGGACACGGGCACGGCGACCAATTTGCCGTCTGGCGACAGCGCCGCGCGACCGAGGAACGGCTCCACCCACGACGGATCAATCGCGGTTGCCACACCACTGCGCGAAACCCACACCAGCTCACGGAGCGACCGGTTCGCACTGGAGGTGTACGCCAGGACACCATTCTGCGAAATGCCCACGTCACCGCGTCCGCCAATCCTGAGAGCAACTCGCTCAGCAACCTTCACAGCTTCGCCGGTAAGCAGCAGTCGATCTGCATCAAAGGGCGCCGCCATCATCGTCCCGTCGCCGATCACGTAT
>JANMSC010000427.1:0-21245 GCA_031388885.1 Gemmatimonadales bacterium
GGCAAAAGTGAAGCTGCTGGCGGGATCGGTGCGAAGCCTGGCGAAGTAAGTAACAGGAGAAGCGAGAAGGGAGAAGGGAGAAGGGAGAAACCATCGCTCTTCTCCCGTCTCTCTTCTCCCTTCTCGTCCTTACAGGATGTATTTGCGCAGGTCATCGTCCTTCACCACGCTCGCCAACTTCTCCTTGACCGTCGCGCCGTCGAGCGCGATCGTGCGCTTGGTTCCGTCGGGCAGTTCGAAGAGAATTTCTTCGAGCAACGCCGACATCACCGTGTGCAGGCGCCGGGCGCCGATGTTCTCCATTCGATCGTTGGCCTGCCACGCCGTGCGCGCCAGTTCGGCGATGGCATCCGCCGAGAACTCGAGAGTACACCCCTCCGCCCCGACAAGGGCCGCGTACTGCTTGGTGAGCGCGTTCTCAGGCTCCGTGAGGATCCGCACGAAATCGGCCTCGGTGAGCGACTCGAGCTCGACCCGGATCGGGAATCGACCCTGGAGCTCGGGGATCAGGTCCGACGGCTTCGAAACGTGGAACGCGCCCGCCGCCACAAAGAGGATGTGATCGGTCCGGACATAACCGTACCGTGTCTGCACCGTCGAGCCTTCCACGATCGGCAGCAGGTCGCGCTGCACGCCCTGGCGTGAGACGTCGGGGCCGGCGGTGTTCTTTTCTCCGGCAATCTTGTCGATTTCGTCGATGAAGATGATGCCGTGGTTCTCGACCCGGTCGAGCGCCTCGTTCACCGTCTCGTCCATATCCACCAGTTCGCGCAACTCTTCATCCTCGAGCAGGCGCTTGGCTTCAAGCACCTTGGTCGTCCGCCGTTTCGGCTTCTTCGGCATGACGTCCTGAATCCAGTCGGAGAAGGAATAGTCTGCACCCTCCATCCCCTCAGGCGGCCTGAACGCATCCGGGTTCGGATAATTCTGCGGCGTGACTTCGAGATCGACCTCGCGGTCGTCAAGCTTTCCGTCGGCGAGCTGCTGCTTCAGTTTCTCGCGCGAGGCCGCACGCCGCTTGCGGAGGTCGTCGTCCTTCGGCTCGACCGGCTCTCCCTCCGCGTTGCGCTCGACCGGCGGCAACAACAGGTCGAGCAGCCGCTCGATCGCTCGCGACTCGGCCTGCGGCCACACTTCGTCCTCACGCTCGGTGCGCACCAGCGAAATCGCCGCATCGACAAGGTCCCGCACCATCGCCTCGACGTCGCGCCCGACGTAACCCACCTCAGTAAACTTCGAGGCTTCCACCTTCACAAACGGCGCGCCGGCCAACCGCGCGAGGCGCCGTGCGATCTCGGTCTTGCCGACGCCGGTGGGGCCGATCAGGATGATGTTGCTCGGCGTGATCTCGTCGCGAATCGATTCCGGGGCCTGCTGCCGGCGCCAACGATTGCGGATCGCGATCGCGATGGCCTTCTTCGCAGCACCCTGCCCCACGATGTAGCGATCGAGCTCCGCCACGATCTGCTTGGGCGGGAGCTCTTCGAGCCACGGCTGTGGCGGGGTATCAGGGTTGGGCGGCTGGGTTGGTTTGGCCATGGTCAGGCTGGCAGCTCCAGCACGGTCACGTGATCATTGGTATACACGCAGATCTCCGCCGCGATCTTCATGCTGCGTTCGACTATGTCCCGCGCGCTGAGGCGTTCATCAGGAAGCAACGCCCGCGCTGCCGCGAGCGCGAACGTCCCGCCAGACCCGACGGCAAGCACGCCATCATCGGGCTCGATCAGCTCGCCCGTGCCGCTCAGCAGGAAGACATGATCGAGGTCGGCCACGACCAGCAGGGCTTCGAGCCGACGGAGGAAGCGGTCGCTGCGCCAATCCTTCGCAAGTTCGGTGGCCGCCCGGGTGAGATTTCCCGGGTAGCGATCGAACTTTTCCTCGAACCGCTCGTACAGTGTGAGCGCATCGGCCACTGATCCGGCGAATCCGGCAAGAATTCGCCCGCCCTTGAGCGCGCGCACCTTGACCGACCGCCCTTTCATGATCGTGTCGCCGATCGACACCTGACCATCACCGGCCAGGGCCACGCGACCGTTCTTGCGAACCGCGATGATGGTGGTGCCATGAAATGCAGTGGTCATGCGCTTACGGCACCCAGCTGGATGATGGATGATGGATGATGGATGATCGGAATTCATTCCTCACGACTGCCTCCTGCACGCGGATGCGCA
The DNA here is from genome assembly GCA_031388885.1 of Gemmatimonadales bacterium. Classification (GTDB taxonomy): domain Bacteria; phylum Gemmatimonadota; class Gemmatimonadetes; order Gemmatimonadales; family GWC2-71-9; genus Palsa-1233. The sequence continues at coordinate 2,175 of JANMSC010000427.1, forward strand.
TCATGATAGACCTTCTTGAGCCGTTCGATACTCGTGTGCGTGTAGACCTGCGTCGTGGAGAGTGACGCGTGCCCCAGCAGTTCCTGCACCGCGCGCAAGTCGGCCCCGGCATCGAGCAGGTGCGTCGCGAAGGTGTGTCGCATCGAATGCGTTCGCATGTCGTTGGCCCCGATCGCGTCATAGAGCCGGTGCATTCGGCGTTGGATCGTGACCGCGCTCAACCGCTTGCCACTGGCCCCGATGAACACCGCCTGCCGGTCGGCCCCGGGCTTCCGCGCCACCGCGTCCCGCACGCCAAGGTAGCGCCGAAGCGCGACCGATGCGCGCTGGCCCACCGGCACGATGCGCTCCTTGCGCCCCTTGCCGAGCACCTTGACCTGGTCACTGAGCAGATCGAGCTGTCCGAGATCAAGCATCCGGAGTTCGGTGAGCCGCAGCCCCGACGAATAGAAGAGCTCGAGAATCGCGAGATCCCGAACCTGGTCGAGTTCGTCTCCCACCGCGAGCGACTCGGCGTGCGCGAAGAGCCGCTGCACCTGCTCGGTGAGCAGCCACGTCGGCAGCCGCTTCTCCAGCCGGGGCGTCTTCACCGCGCGCAGCACCGTCGAATCGATGTCGTGATGGACATGCAGAAACCGGTAGAGCGACCGGATCGCCGACAGCGTCCGTGCCGCCGAGCGTTTCGCCAGTCCGCGGCGATCCAGCTCCCCGAGGAACGCGCGCACCGCGAGCCGGTCAACTCCCGCGAAGGTCCATGATGCGCCCTCATGCCGGCGGTCGAGAAACTCGGTGAATGCTGCAAGATCGCGGCGGTACGCCGACACGGTGTGGGGTGACTGGTCGCGCTCTTTCTCAAGGTGAAGCAGGAACTCCTCAACGAGACGCTGGCTCACAGCGTCGCTCGCCACGTCGCGAAGTCGGTGCGCGCTCGTGCAACCTGCTGCGCCTTGCGCTCCGCCTTCTTCACCTTGACGTCGAGTGGATCCAGCAAGCCGAAGTTGGCGTTCATCGGCTGGAAGTGCTTCGGGTCGGCTTCGCGAAGGTAGCGGAGCAATCCGCCGAGCATCGTGGTCGGCGGCGGCACCACTGGTTCATCGCCGCGCAGTACGCGGGCCAGGTTGATCCCGGCGAGGAGCCCGGTACCGATCGATTCGGTGTATCCCTCGACGCCGGTCAGCTGACCCGCGACAAACACGGTGCCAGCACCCGGCATCATCAGGGCGCGTTCGAGCGAGGCGGGAGCGTTGACATAGCTGTTGCGGTGAATGCTGCCGTAGCGCAGGAACTCGGCGTTGGCGAGCCCAGGGATCGTCCGGAACACCCGCGCCTGCTCGGGAATGCGCAGACGGGTCTGGAACCCGACCAGGTTCCACATCTGGCCAGCGCGATCCTCACGCCGAAGCTGCACCACGGCATGCGGCTCGCGCCCGGTGCGCGGATCGTGCAACCCGATCGGTTTCATCGGCCCGAATCGAGGCGTCTCGCGCCCGCGCTTCGCCATCTCCTCAACCGGAAGACACCCTTCGAAGTAGGGGACTTCGTCGAACTCGTGGCCGTGAAACTGATCGGCCGCCGTCAGCGCATCGATGAACGCTTCGTAGGCATCGCGATCCATCGGGGCGTTGAGGTAGTCGTCACCGTCGCCCTTCCCCCAGCGCGAGAGCGCGTAGAGCTGATCGTGATCGAGTGACTCGGTGCTCACGATGGGTGCGATGGCGTCGAAGAATGCCAGCGCACCGAGGCCCAGCCGCGCGGTGATCGCCTGCGACAACGCGTCGGAGGTGAGTGGACCAGTCGCGACGACGCCTGCATCGGGGAGTGCCGTGGCTTCCTCACGCACCACGCGGATCCGCGGATGGCTCGTCACCTTGTCGTGCACCAGCGACGAGAAGATCTCGCGATCGACGGCGAGCGCCGAACCTCCGGGCACGCGGGCCTGGTCGGCGATGGGCAGCAGGATCGACCCGAGGTCGCGCAGCTCGGCCTTGAGCAGGCCGTGCGCGTTCTCCAATTCCACCGACTTGAAGGAGTTGCTGCAGACAAGCTCACCGAGCCGATCGGTCTGGTGCGCCGGCGTGCGAACCACCGGGCGCATCTCGATGAGTGTGACATCGATGCCGCTTTCGGCGAGGGCCCATGCTGCTTCAGACCCTGCGAGTCCGCCGCCGATCACGGTGGCGGGCGTGTTCACGCCTTCGCCGTGCGCCGCCGCGCCGCCTTTTTGACGCGACCCTTGCCCTTGGGCGCCTTGCCTCGCTCCTCGAGCAGCGTCACCGCCGCGCCGAGCGGGTAGGTGGCCGGATCGGATCCCTTCGGCAACGACGCATTGATGTCGCCGTGCTTCACATACGGACCGTACTTGCCATCAAAGAGTTGTACCGGTTTGCCGTCGACAGGATGCGCCCCGATCTCGCGAACGGGCGTCGCGGTGGCGCCGCGACGTCCGCGCACACCCTTCGGCTCGGCGAGGAGTTCGAGGGCACGCGGCAACTCGACCGTGAGCACGTCGTCGCCGGCCTTGAGCGAGCGAAACTCGACCTCGCTTTTGCCCTTGTCGTGCAGCACGTACGGGCCAAAGCGCCCGAGCCCGGCCTTCACTGGACGACCGGTCTCGGGGTGAGCGCCGAGCAGCCGCGGCAACGACAGCAACCGGACCGCCATATCAAGGGTCACGTCGTCGGGCTTGGCGCCCTTGGGCAACGACGACCGCTTCGGCTTCACCTTGGAGCCTTCCTCGAACTCGCCCAGTTGCACATACGGCCCGTACTGCCCATCGAGGATGAAGATCTGTTCGCCTGATTCCGGGTGGGTACCGAGCGACGATGGCCCCTCGGCGCGCTGGCGAATCAATGCATCGATGCGTTCGGGGTCGAGATCGGCGGGGGTCATGTCGACCGGAAGGTTGGCCTTCACCACCTTGCCATCGACCTCCCGCTCGACATACGGCCCGTACCGTCCGATCCGCACCGTGCCGTCGAATCCGTCGATCGCAATGGTGCGTCCCGCGGTCGCCGGCAGCTTTGACTTGGTCTCCACCTGCGCCGCGAGCCCGGTGGGTCCCGAGTAGAACTCCGTGAGGTACTCGCGCCAATGCTGATCGCCGCCGGCGATATCGTCGAGTCGCTGCTCCATCCGCTTGGTGAAGCCGAGGTCCACCAGGTCGCCAAAGTGATTCACGAGAAAATCGCTCACGGCGAATCCGGTGAACGTCGGCACCAGCGCTTGCCCCTGCGCCACGACGTAACCGCGTTCCTGGATCGTGCTGAGGATGCTGGCGTAGGTGGATGGTCGCCCGATGCCGTGCTCCTCGAGCGCCTTGACCAACGACGCCTCGGTGAACCGCGCCGGTGGCTTGGTTTCGTGACCGACCGGCTCGAGCCCGTCGCAGCGCGGTGCATCGCCGGCCACCAGTGGCGGGAGCGGCGTATCGCGATCTTCAAGCACCGCGTCGGGATCGTCCGACCCCTCAACGTACGCGCGGAGGAATCCGGCGAAATCGGTCCGGATGCCGCTGGCCTTGAACGTGCCATTGTCGACCGCAATCTCGGCCGACATCGACGTCTTCTTTGCGTCCTTCATCTGCGACGCGACGGTACGCTTCCAGACAAGGTCGTAGATCGCGCGCTGCTCGCCGGTAAGGCCGGTCTCATCAGGCGTCCGGAACGATCCGCCCGCCGGACGAATCGCTTCGTGCGCTTCCTGCGCGTTGGCCACCTTGTTGGTGTACTGCCGCGGCGCATCAGGCAGGTAGGCATCACCGTAGAGGCGGCGCACGTTGTCGCGCGCGGCGTTCACCGCCTGGCTCGATAGCGCTGTTGAATCGGTGCGCATGTACGTGATGTAGCCGTTCTGGTACAGCTCCTGCGCCACCTGCATGGTGCGGCGCGCACCGAAGCGAAGCTTGCGGTTGGCTTCCTGCTGCAGGGTGGAGGTCGTGAACGGCGCGTAGGGCCTCAGGGTGCGCGGCGCCTCATCCACCGACGTGACGCGCCACGCGAGGGTGCGCAGGCGTTCGGCGAGCGCGCGGGCCGTCGTCTCATCGAGCAGCAGGACATTCTTGCCTGCGCTGATCTTGCCCGTCTGTTCATCAAAGTCCTTGCCGGTGGCGAGTCGCTTGCCGTCCAGCGCGATCATGCCCGCTTCGAACGACGCACCCTTGTGATCGAGCGCCGCGGTCACATCCCAATAGGTACCGGTGCGGAAGGCGAGGCGTTCGCGCTCCCGATCGACAATCAGCCGCAGCGCCACCGACTGCACCCGACCCGCGGAGAGGCCGTTGCCGCCGACCTTGTTCCAAAGAATCGGTGACACCGAGTAGCCAACGAGTCGGTCGAGGATACGGCGCGTTTCCTGGGCGCGCACCAGGCTCTGGTCGAGGTCGCGGGGATGTGCCAGCGCTTCCTGGATCGCGTCGCGAGTGATCTCGTGAAACACCATGCGATGGACAGGCACCTTCGGCTTGAGCACCTCGAGCAAGTGCCACGCGATGCTCTCGCCCTCCCGGTCTTCGTCCGTCGCGAGGTAGAGCACGTCCGCTTCCTTCAGCAGACCCTTCAGCTCACGAATCGTCCCCTTGCGTTCCGGCGAGATGATGTAGAGCGGGTCGAACCCTTCGTCGACGTTGACTGCGAGACGAGCCCACGATTGACCGCGATACTCTGCCGGGATCTCCGTCGCCTTGCGAGGCAGGTCGCGCACGTGACCCGCCGATGCCGCGACGGTGAATCCATCGGGAAGAAACTTGCTGATCGTGCGTCCCTTGGCCGGCGACTCGACGATGACCAGCGCACGGCCGAGCCCGCCCCCGCTGGACGTCACCGTCCGCCGAGTGCGCGTGCTGGCCGTTTTCGCTGTGGTCTTCTTTCGAGTTGCCATTCACTCTCCGAGTGGGGCATGAGGCATGAGGCATGGCATGTGGCCCACCTCGCTTCTCGATCATCGATCATCGATCATCGATCATCGCCGGAACGTAATAGCCGCCCCATCGCCCGCCCCGCAACCCACCCGCCGCCGGGGTGATCCCAGCGCCGCGTTACCAACCGCCGTATTGTCGCGCCGCAGTCACCACCGCCGCCGCCGCCAATTCGGGGGTCGACCGGCCAACAGCAACCTCAAGGGCGGCAAGGCGATACCACGATTCCCGACGAGTCAGCAACTCGCCCAGTCGCTGTTCCAGGTCGGTCCCGCCGAGCAGCGGACGCGACTGGTCGCCGCGCAACCTGTGAGCAGCATCGGCTGGATCAGTCGACATATAAATGATCAGGGCGCGGAGTTCGGCGGCGGCGAGGTTTCCCGGCTCGGCGGCCCACCCCGCACCAGCAGCGATCACCTGGGGCGGTTGGTTGAGCGCTACGGCCATCGCGCGCTGTTCGAGCATGCGGAAAGCGGCTTCGCCGTCGGTGGCGAAAATCGACGAGATGCTGCGACCGGCGCCGGCCTCGACCCGCGCGTCGAGGTCGCAGCACGGCGCGTCGAGCATGCCGGCCACAACCCCGGCAACGGTGGTCTTTCCGGCCCCCGGAAGGCCAATCAGGAGGATATGTCGACGGGTCAGTCGTCGGGCTCAGGCGGTACGTCGCGCAGAGCCGTCCAGCGCTGACCCGCCGCCGCGAGGTAGCTGTCGTAGTTGCGCCGCATCTCGGAGAGCGAGTCGCCACCAAACTTTTCGACCATCGCGTCGGCCAACACAAGTGCGACCAGCGCCTCCGCAATCACGCCCATCGCCGGCACTGCAGTGACATCGGAGCGTTCACTCTGGGCATTCGCCTCGGCGCCGGTTGCGAGGTTGACCGTCTTGAGCGGCGACATGAGGGTGGAAATCGGCTTCATTGCGACCCGCACGACCAACGGCTCGCCGGTGGTCATCCCGCCTTCGAGTCCGCCGGCGTTGTTGCCCACGCGGCGAAATCCCCCGCCCGTGCTGTTCAGTGCATCGTCAGCGACGATGGGATCGTGGACTTCTGATCCTGGACGCCTGGCCGCCTCGAACCCCATGCCGATCTCGACGCCCTTGACCGCGGGAATCGACATCAACAATCCCGCAAGCCGACCGTCGAGCTTGCGATCCCAGCTGACGTGACTGCCGAGCCCGACGGGCACACCGGTCGCGACCACCTCGATCTCGCCGCCGAGCGTGTCGCCATCTCTTTTTGCCTGGTCGATGCGCGCGATCATCTCGCGTTCGGCGTTGACGTCGAGCGTCCGCACCTGCGACGCATCGCTGGCTGCGTTGAGGGGCACGGGCAACGCACTGCTGCGCGCGGCGCGTATCCCTCCGAGCGACACCAGGTGCGACCCGATGTCGATGCCGAATTCCGCCAGGAGACGCCGGGCGACGGCACCGCACGCCACTCGCGCTGCCGTCTCGCGTGCCGATGCACGTTCGAGGATGTCGCGGGCGTCGATCCGATCGTACTTGAGTACACCGACGAGGTCGGCGTGGCCCGGACGCGGACGGGTCACCCGGCGACGACGCACCTCGCCGGCGGTTCCTTCGGCGGCCATGACGTCTTCCCAGTTGGCCCAATCGCGGTTGTGAATCAGCATGGCGATCGGCGAGCCGAGGGTCTCGCCGCCACGCACGCCCGAGATCCATTCGATGCGATCCTGCTCGATCTTCATTCGCGCACCGCGGCCATAGCCCTGCATCCGCCGTCCGAGGTCGTGATCGACCGCCGCCGCGTCGATCGGCACGCCGGCAGGCATCCCCTCGACGAGCGCGACGAGGGCCTTGCCGTGGGATTCGCCGGCGGTGGTGAACGTCAGGTGCATCGGTTTGTCCGGAAGGGATGTGAATCGATCATCGATCATCGATCATCGATTCGAATCTACCCGCTGTCCCGATCTCCACAAACACAAACGCGCCCGGCAACAGCCGGGCGCGTCTGCGCTTCACGTCAGGGCCGTTTAGCGCTGGCCCGGCAACGCGTCATCGAGGATACGGGGCGTCACCAAGATGATCAGGTCGCGACGGTTTTCGCGATTCTCGCTGAACGAGAAGAGCGGACCGAGGAATGGCAGCCCCGACAGGATCGGGATGCCGGCGCGATTGCGACTGACCGTCGTCACCGACAGACCACCGCTCACTGCCGTCTCGCCGTCCTCGACGAGGAGGCGCGTGGTGACCTGCTGCGTCGGCAGGTTATAGCCGAGGTCGGCCGCAGCGAGTGGCTGGATCGATGACCGCTCGGCCATGATGTCCATCACGATCTGGCGGTTGCTCGTCACATGCGGCGTCACGACCAGCTTGATGCCGGTCTGCTTGAACTGCACGTTGGCGCGTGGGGCCTGATTCGCCTGTCCGAGCGACGCGGCGTCGATCACCCGCACCGGCGTTTCTTCACCCGAGAAGATGGTTGCCTGCTTGTCGTTCAGCGTGTGAACCAGCGGGGTCGCCTCGACATCGGTCAGCTCGACCCGCTCAAGCGCCGAGAGGAACGACGTGATCGAGAAGCCACCGATCGCGGTCGAGAACACCAGGTCGAGTGCCGAGCCGGTGATGAGTGCGTCGGCGTTCGAGATGGCCGACACCGCGTTGCCGCCGAGATTCACCGTGTTGACGTTCGGGTTGAACGGCTGGCCGGTGGTCGGATCCTTGCGTTGAATGAGCTTGTTGAAGAACGACTGCGACGTGCCGATGTCGTACTTCAGGCCGAGTTGCGCCAGGTCGGTGCGATCGACGTAAATGATCTTGGCCTCGATCGCGATCATCGGCGTGCGGGTGTCCATCCCCTGCACGAATTCGATGATCGACGCGATGCGAGTCCGCGTGTCGGTGATGATGAGCGAGTTGCTCGATGAGTCGGCGATGATCGAGCCGCGATTCTTGGTGATGAGCCCCACTGCCGCGGCCGCGACGTCGACGGCCTTGGAGTAGTTCAGGCGCACCATCCTGGTTTGCAGCGCTTCGATCGAGTCGAGCTTGGCAAGCGCGCCGGGCGAGTCCACGCGAATGATCCCGCCGCGCATCTCCTGCGCCGACAAGCCCTGCGTGGCGAGGACCGCTTCGAAGGCGAAGGGCCACGGGGTGTTGGTGATCTTCATCGTCACTTCGCCCGTGACACTGGAGCCAAGCACGATCGAGCGACCCGAGAACTCCGCGAACCCTTCGATCACTTCCTGGATCGGCGTGCGGTTGAACGTCACCGTAATGGGGCGATCGTCCTGCACGGCCGCGAGCGATCGTGGGGTTTCGTCGTAGGTGGTCGAGGCGCGCTGCAGGACCCGGGCATCGCTGCCGCCCGGTGCCGGGACCGACACCGCCAGCACCGCGGGCGGCGTAGCTGCCGGGGCGGCGGCCCACTGGTCGAACGCCTTATCGGCGTACGCCACGGTGATCAGGCCTGCCGTGCCTTTGTCGATGGTGTAGGCCGGTAGCCCATCGAACTCGAGCACCACGCGCACAACGTGGTCGCCGTGCTGACGCGCCCGGATTGCGCGAATCGACCCGCGCTTGAGGCCGTCGTACGCCGCGAGGTTACCAAGGGTGGCACCCTCGAGCTCGATGACCAGGCGGTCGGGGTCGCTGTAGGTCACCTCTCGCACTGTAACCGGACCAGTGACACCAATGGCGAAGCGCGCGGTGCCGCCGCTGCTGCTGAGCGAGAGCGCCGTCACGGTGCCATCGGGGGCGGGCCGGACCGCCACCGAGCCGGCACTCAGCAGTGCCGGAATCAGCAGCCAGGAATGGGAGCGGAGCATCATCATCCTTCGTCCTCCGTCGGGCGGAGCGAGTAGGTCTGTTCACGCACGGTGCCAAAGTCTTCAAGGCGGAGCGTGACGGTGGCGCGGGTGAGGCCGCCGACCCAAAGTCGGCCAATACGCTGGCCTGGGCGCACACTGTAGCGGCGAGTGTTGCCATTGTCCCGGAACACCGCGACACTATTGTCGGGATTGCCTTCGTCGTAATAGATGGCGACCAGCTTGAGGTCAGGAAGCTCGGGGCCGCGCTGCGCAGCACCGACCATCGACTTGAACGGATCGCGTCCGTACCCCTCGTAACTGAAGCTCTCGCGCAGCAGCGGACGCTCCCCACCTGCAGCGAGGGTGTCGATCAACAACAGCTTCGACGCGCCGCCAAGGGCATTGCGCGCAATCGCGTTGCTATCCGACTTTGCCTTGTTGGCGACCGCGGCTGAATCGGTCACGGCGGGCACCGCGTCGCCACCACATGCGGTAGCGAGCACAAGCGAGACCACGGCGAGCTTACGGAACATTGGTCGAGTCCTCCGCGAGCTGCGCCTTGGTGTACGTGCGAACAGTGAACCGGGCCTCGAGCATCGCCGTGGTGTCGCCGAGCGCGCGGGCCTGCTGCATGTTGGCGGCCGCGACGACGACGTCGCCCGGGACGATGATCCGCCGCAGCGATGCGATGTCGGTCAGGAAGGCGCCGACCTGGTGATAGCGCCCGATCACCGACATCTGATACAGATAGGTGTCGAACGGCTCAGGACCGGGCCGGGGTGCCTGGGGTACGAAGCCCGAGGTGTTGAGCCCGCGGACCTTGGCACGAATCAGGATATCGTCGAGCAGGTCTGCGACTTCGTTCTGCTCGGGCACGAGGGTGCGCAGCACATTGAGCGAGGCGCGATACGCCTCGACCCGCTTGCGGACATCCTCGACTGACCCGGTCGCGAGGTCACGCTTGGCGGTGTCGATCTGCGATTGCAGCAGCGCGAGCGTGTCCTGCATGGAATCAACGCGCTCCATGCGGAACTTGATGCCCTCGAGGCCGAGCATGTTGATCCCATCTCCGCTGTAGCCGGCATACCCGACGAGCACGGCAAACAGGGCCAGCAGGATCGGAGTGGACTTCGGCGTATCGGCCATGGGTTACCTCACCACCGATTCGAGCACCGGCACCGTACGGATGCGGCTCGAGTCGGCCCGGGAGTAGGTCGCCTGGATCGTGAAGGAATTGAGTGCGCGGTTGCCCTCGACGATCGTCTTCGCCTCGACCGGGACGACGTTCGTCATCCATGGGCTCGACTCGAGCCGACGGAGAAATGTCGTATAGTGCTGCAGGTCGCCGGTGCGACCGACGATCCGGACCACGACCGGCGGCGGCGCGAGCGAATCTGCGGTTGCCGCGGCGGATCCACCAATGGACGAGACTTCGGTAAGCCAGGTGAAGTCGGGGACCGCCGCCGCAATGTCGTCGAGCAGGTGCGGCCAGACATAACGCTCCTGATCGACCGCCGCAATCGTGGCGATCTGCACCAGGATCGAGTCGCGAATCCGTTCCTCACGACGCTTCTGCCGAACGAAATCGCGGTACCGGCGATGCTCGGCCTTGGTCTCTTCGAGTTTCGGCTCAAGTGACGCGAGCTGGGTCGAGGTGCGCACCCAGGTGAAGCCGAGGAAGAGCAACGCGAGAACCCACGCACCGACGGCAACCGCGAGCCACGGTTCGCGCACGTTTTTGCGAAGCTCGAGCACGCGCGTCCGGAGATCAGCGAACGCGGTTCCGCGCTGGACCTGTCGCTTGACGCCTGGACGAAGGTTGATCGTGATCATCGATTGCGCCTCCTCAGGCCGCGGACCGCAGGGCGAGACCCACGGGAAGCATCAGGAGCGGAGCGATCTGGTCAACATTCAGCGCACCGAACGCACCGGGCGCGACATCGAGCCGCTCCACCGGATGCGCTTGCGTAACCGGGATGCGGAGCCGGTCGGCGAGCACCGACGCCAGGCCCGGCACACGCGACCCGCCACCGGTGAGGTAGAGCCGGGCCAGCGAGCCCACGGGACGGGTGGAGGTCTGCAGAAAGGCGGCGGCGCGTTCGATCCCAAGCGCCATCTCTTCGCCGCGCGATGCGACGTGGGCGGCGAGCGCCGGATCGAGATCGCTCCCACGCACCACCCGGTCGGCCTGATCGAGCGGCATCCCGCGCTCACGCTGCAGGTCTTCCCGCAGGCGGCGAACGCCGACCGGCAGGTCACGGGTCAACACCGGCACGCCATCTTCGAGGAGGTTCACGGTGGTGGTCTCGTGGCCGATATTGGCCAGCGCCACGACACCGCGCATCGCCTCGGGGTAGTTGCGCTCAAAGGCGTTGTGCAGCGCGAAGGCCTCGACGTCGATCACTGAGGCGTCAAGCCCGATCTCGCCGAGCAACGCAAGCTTCGACTCGACCAGCTCGCGCTTGGCGGCAACCAGGATCACCTGCATCTGGAGACCATCGCCCTCGGGATCGAGGATCTGGAAGTCGAGCTCGACGTTCTCGGGATCAAACGGAACGTGCTGGTCGGCTTCCCAGCGGATGACCTCGCGAGCCTCGTGCTCCTTCATTCGATCCATCATGATCTTCTTGATGATCACGTCGCGACCGCCGATCGCGACAACGACGTCGCGCGTCTTGATCTGGGCGGAGGCGAGGAGAGAGCGGACCGCATCGGCGACAAGGGTCGGGTCCATCACTTCGCCTTCGACGATCGCGTCGTCGGCGACGGCGGCGAGAGCAACCTTCTCGAGAACGGGTTGCCCCGAGCCGTGGTTGATCACGACCACCTTGATGTACCCGCTGCCGATGTCGAGGCCGACGGTCGATCGTGCGCGCGGGAAGAGCGCCATAGGAGCCCGGATTGTGCGGTGGATGGTTGACGTACGGTAAGGCCGGAGCGGCCTAGAAGTCAAGTGAGGTACCGTCGGACAACCTGTTGTCCAAGGACCACTTACACCAGCTCGCGGTAGCCCTGGATGGGGGTGACCCCGCCGACTGTGCCGTTGTCCGGTCGCACTCCCCGTGCCAACTGGCTCAGAAGCGGCTTCTCCCCCGCAACACCAGAAGAGTATCGGCCGCATTGTAGCCGAGTACGAGGGTGGCGTCCCGCGCCGCGCGAACCGTCCCGTTCGGTGCGACAAACTCGGCGCGGGCGCGCAGCAGCACCAGAGGTCCGGTGCGTTCGGCATCGGCACGGGTCCGCCAACCGCTGCCGCCGCCGGTCAGGCCCCACGCGATCACGTCGCCTGGCACGAGTGCCTGGAGCGCTGCCGCGCGGCCAACCCGCGCATCGGCGAGCGCCGATGCGACAATCACATCGCCCTCGATCCCGAGGCGCGTGTCGGCGGCGAGCCGGACATCCGTGATGGTTGCGACCATCGCCACCGCAATCAGGCCTTGCATCACGAGGACCGCGACGAGGGCGAGTGGCAGCGCCGCACCTCGGGTCGAACGGCTCATGGCCACACTGGCAGCGGAATCCGCAGCGATGCGCTCGGACGCCGCGACGCGAACGCAGCCTGCGCGACGAAGTCGCCGCCGACCAACGCCCAACTCACGCCGGCCACCGCGATCGGTCCAGCAAAGGGCTGGATCGGCGTCGCCCCGCCAGCGGGCGCGAGACCAAGCCAATCGGTCATGCCACTGCGGTACATGGCCAGACGCACCGGTTCGATCACGCGCACCAGTGGCAACACGACGCTACGATCGAACGTGATGTCCCACGCGGCCCGCCCATCGGGACAGCTCGTCGTCGCCACTGCGACGACCGTCGCGCGCTGCCAGAGGCCGTCGATGTCGGTGAGCAGCCACGCGTCGTCACGTCCTGCAGCGGGCACACGTGTCCCGCGCCAGCGGTCGAGAGCCAGCGTGGCGGTCGTCGGCGAGATTGCACACGCGGCGGCCGCGCCGACTGGCCGAGCGTAGCGCATCACCGGGGACGCGATCACGAGGTCGGCCGGGGTGGCCTCTGTCAGGTCGTGCCGGAGGAGCGCGTGGAGGGCCGTAACGCCCCGCCGAGTGGCGGCGGCATCCACGGCGCGACGCGCACTGGCACCGATCCCGCGCACCGTACTGACGGTGAAGATCGCGAGCAGGCCGAGGAGCGCGATCGCGACGAGCAACTCGACCAGCGTGGTGCCGCGACGGTTCATCGGCCACACCGGACCGATCCGGCCAACGTCGGTCGTTCGACGGTCGAGCTGAAGGTGGTCGGCACGGCCACCGGCGTGACCGCTCCGACGCATGCCGGGGCGCGCTCCGCCAGCCGATAGGCTTCCCAGCGCGCGGCATCGGTCGTGGCCCCTCGCTCGGCGTGCCGGCGGAGGCGTTCCAGTGTGATCGCCCCCGCGAGCGCGGCGGCGGCGGTGAGTTCAAGGATGAGGAACGCGACGAGTAGTTCGAGCAGCGATGCGCCGCGCCGGGAAGCTGACATGGGCCGTCCTCACGTGAAGGTCGACTCATGATGGGATGCCCGGTGCACAACGTGTGGTCACAACCGCGCGGGCCGGTCGCGAATCACGCGACCGGCCCGTTCGTTCCAGCAGCTGTTGGCAGTCGAGCGTCAGCTCAGCTGCACACGAAGACCCCGTCACCGGTGGTCCCACTCCCCACGGTGACCGTACAGCCCTTGGGCGTGGAGGTGATGCTGGCATTCGAGACAGTCGCCGTGAATGATGCCGACGAACCTGTCATCGCCGTGGTGTTGCCCGTGCTCGGCGAGAATATCGTCGCCGACAGCGCGGCGGTGTACGCCGTGTAATCGTAGTAATATGATTCCTGAGCGGTCATGATGTTCTTCAGGTCGGTCCTGACCGTCGCGAGTTTCGCCTTGTCCTTCGTCGCTGCGAACTTCGGGATGGCGATCGCGGCAAGAATGCCGATGATCACGACCACGATCAGGAGCTCGATCAGCGTGAAGCCGCTACGATTCGTGCTGCGCATGAGTGCCTCGTAGCGGAGGTCGGGCGGTGGCAGCACGAGGCCACCCACGGTCGTGACAAGGGGGACGCACCAGGAGCGGCACGTCCCCCCGATCAGGTCCAGTTCAGCTGCAGGTAAAGACGCCGTCGGTGCTGCCGCCGTTACCCACGGTCACGGTACACGACTTCGGGGTCGCGGAGATGCTGGCGTTGGTCACGGTCGCAGAGAACGACGCGGCCGTGCCGGACGCCACGAGGACGTTGCCGGTGCTCGGCGAGAAGATTGTCGCCGACAGCGCGCTGGTGTACGTCGCAAAGTCCGAGAAGTACGCCTCCTGCGCGGTCTGAACGTTCTTCAGGTCGGTCTTGACGGTGGCCAGCTTGGCCTTGTCCTTCGTTGCCGCGAACTTCGGAATCGCGATCGCGGCAAGAATGCCGATGATGACGACGACGATCAGAAGCTCGATGAGGGTGAAGCCCTTGCGGTTCTTGGCGAGCATGTGGTCTGGCCTCCTGATACATAGTTGTTGGTGGCACCTAGAGGCCACCGGTTGGGCCTCACGGCAGATAGTGTAGCAACACCAGTGCCAGCCCCGGGCTCCCTTGGTAATCGCAATAGCGGCAATAACTTGTGAGGCCGGAGGCTGCCCCCGTGGCCACCCGCCACCGATACTGGTTCTGGTACTTTGCACGGCTTCGCTTGCTCCTCTGTCGTCACCCCCCAGAAGAAGGACGGTTTGGCATGGAGTCTCGCGCGTGGCGGTACGGGCTCCTCGTGGCGCTGGTCGCCGTCACGGCCTCATCGCCCACCGTGAACAACCTGTTTGTCCAGGACGACCAGCCGGCTATCGCCGAAGACCCCAGGATCCACGATCCGTCGCAGTGGCCGCGCTTCCTGTCGGAACCGTATTGGCCCGAAAAGTTCGGCGGCGACCTCTATCGGCCGATCGCGTCGCTCACGCTCGGCGTCGAGTGGCAGCTGGGCGGCGGCGCCCCGTTCTCGTTCCGGGTGATGTCGATTGCGCTCTACGCCGCTGCGGCGATCGCGGTGTACCATCTCGCGCTCCTGCTCATGAGTCCGGGCGCGGCGCTCGCCGCGGCACTTCTCTTCGCGATTCATCCGGTGCACGTCGAAGCGGTGGCCGTTGCGGTCAATCAGGGCGAGATCATCGTCTGCCTCCTGATGACACTCGCTGCCGCGCGGTACATTCGCGATCGGCGCGCGCAGGATGTCTCGTGGCGGACCCGATGGCTGCTCTTCGCGGCGACCCTGATCGGGTGCGGATACAAGGAAACAGCCGCCGTCCTCCCCGCCCTCCTGGCCGTGGCGGAGCTGACCGTGTTGCGCAGTGCGCCGCGGCGCTGGACCGCTCTGGGCTCCCTGCTCGGATTGCAGGTGCTCGCCGTCGCCACGATCGGCGTGCTCCGTTACATGGTGCACGGCGATCGCTTCGCCGGCACGTTCGTCGCCGAGGCGATCAGCGGGGCGACCACGTGGCAACGGTTCCTGTCAATGCTTGGCGGAGTCGTGCCAGAGTGGCTGCGCCTCCTGCTGTGGCCCGCGAACCTGCAAGCCGACTATTCGCCCCGCGTGATCATGGCCGCCACGCGATGGGGTGTCGACCAGACACTCGGGCTCGCGATCATCGCCCTCATCGGGTTCCTGGCCTGGCGGCTGCGACACAAGGCGCCGGTGTTCGCCTTCGGCGTGGGGTGGACCGCCGTCGGTCTGCTGCCAGTGCACAACGTGCTCGTTCCGACCGGGATCATGCTTGCCGAACGCACGCTCTTCACCCCAAGCGTGGGTGCGATGCTCGCCGTCATCGGGCTCGGTACCGCGATGCTCGATGCGGTACCCGTCGCTCGGCGGAGCCGAATGCGGCGGGTGGCATGGGCCGCCGTCGCTGTGGTGATGGTGCTCGGCATGACCCGAAGCATCTCGCGTCACCAGGTGTGGCGCACGTCGCTCACCCTCTGGCGCCAAACCGTGATCGATGCCCCGGACAGTTATCGCGCGCGGGTTGCGCTCGGGTCGCTGATGCTCGGGATCGGCTGGAAGGATCGCGGTGAACAGGCGTTCCGCGACGGCCTCGCGCTCTGGGATGGTTCGTCCGGGCCGCTTTTCACGCTGGCCGACATGTACCGTCGCCAGAATCGCTGTGCGGACGCACTGCCCTTGTATATCAAGGCACTCGCGATCGAGGAGTTCGCCCCAGGGCGCGCGTCGCTGGTCACCTGTCGGGCATTCCTCGGGCAGTATGCACCCGCCCGGCAGGAAGCCCTCGACGGCATGCGATCCGGGTTCTACACCCAGATCTTCCGGGTGTGGGTCCGCACGCTCGACGTCGCGATGCGCACCAACCTGCCACCGGGCACGGTGCGATTCCCCGCCGAGTTCAACTACCTCTTCGACAGCGCGATCAAGGAGAAGGGTGTGCTGGGCCGGACCCGTGTCGCGGAGGGTGTCCATATGATGCCGGAGGAGGAGTAGCGCATGCTCTACCTCCTCTTCTTTCTGTCGGGTTGTGCCGGGCTGATGTACGAGGTTGTCTGGACCCGCTACCTCGGGCTCCTGGTCGGTCACGACGCGTACGCGCAGGTGCTGGTGCTGGTGATCTTTCTCGGCGGCATGTCGGCCGGTGCGTGGGTCGTCTCACGGCGCACCACACGGATCCGCCGTCCACTCCGCGCCTACGCACTGGTCGAAGCTGCCGTCGGCGGGATCGCGCTGCTCTTCCACGGAGTCTTCACGGCGACGGCCGCGCTGGGGTACGACCACCTCTTCCCGTTGCTCAGCGGGAGCGCGTTGCTCGAGCCGACGAAGTGGGCGCTTGCTGGCCTGTTGATCCTGCCGCAATCGATCCTGCTCGGCACGACGTTTCCGCTGATGAGCGCCGGCGTATTGCGCCTCCGCCGCGAACTCCCCGGGCGCGTGCTCTCGTGGCTGTACTTCACCAACTCGCTTGGTGGTGCGGTGGGCGTGCTCCTCGCGGGATTCGTCCTGCTCGAGCTGGCCGGGCTGCCGGGCGTGCTGACCGCGGCTGCGATGATCAACCTTGTCGTCGCGCTCGGCGCGTTCGTGATCGCGCGGCGAGAGGAAGCCTCGCCACCCGCTCCGATGCCAGCTGCACCGGGCCCGCTCGCACTGGGCTCGATCCCGGCCGCGCGGCTCGCACCCATCCTGCTCGGGATCACGTTCGGCACCGCGGTTGCGTCGTTTACCTACGAGATCGACTGGATCCGGATGCTATCGCTGGTGCTCGGCAGCGCAACGCACTCGTTCGAGTTGATGCTCTCGGCATTTATTCTCGGGCTCGCGCTGGGTGCGCTGTTCATTCGACGACGGCTCGACACGCTGCACCGCCCGTTGATGACCCTCGCACTGGTGCAGATCGCGATGGGCCTGCTCGCGGTGCTGACGCTCCCGGTGTATGTCGCGTCGTTCTCGTGGACGGCGACGTTGCTGCAGGCCTTCATGCGCACCAACGAGGGCTACGTCGGTTTTACGCTGGTGCGGTACGTGATCTGCCTCGTGGTGATGCTGCCAGCGACGTTTTGCGCTGGCATGACGCTCCCGCTGATCACGCGAGCGCTGGTGACAGGCGGTTCCGGCGAGCGTGCGATCGGGCAGGTCTATGCGTGGAACACCCTCGGCTCGATCGTCGGCGTGGCGCTCGCCGGACTCGTGCTGCTGCCGACGCTCGGACTCAAGACGATGCTGCTCGCGGCCGGTGCACTCGACGCGGCACTCGGCATCGGGCTGCTGGTGATGCTGCAGCAGCGCCGACACGGGCTGTCATGGGGCGTCGTCACGCTGGTGGTCTTCAGCGGTGCCGCGCTCTTCGTACCGCTGGACCGGGCCCTCCTGACCAGCGGTGTCTTCCGCAGCGGCAAGCTCAACAGCGCCGACGAGTCGTCGGTGCTGTACTACGCCGATGGCCGGACCGCGACCGTGGCGGTGGGCGGGTACGACGACGGCTCGCGGATGATCTCGACCAATGGCAAGACCGATGCGTCGCTGAGCGCGATGTGGCGAGTGGCGTGCGACAGCGCAACGATACGGCACCGATTGGGCGGCGATGAAATCACTCAGGCACTCCTCCCGCTCGTGATGCTCAGCTATCGACCCGATGCGCGCACCGCGGCCGTCATCGGCTTCGGGTCGGGAATGTCGTCACACTTCCTGCTGGGGAGCGCCGCGCTCGACGACGTCACGACCATAGAGATCGAGCCCCGCATGGTGGACGGCGCTCGTCACTTTCTTCCGGCCAACCAGCGCGTGTACGACGACCCTCGATCGACGATCGTGCTGCGGGATGCCAAGGCGCACTTCGCAACGGCTGGGACGCGGTGGGACTTGATCCTTTCGGAGCCGTCGAATCCGTGGGTCAGCGGCGTGTCGGGGCTCTTCACCGAAGAGTTCTACCGTCGCGTGCGGGTAGCGCTCGCCGACGGAGGTGTGTTCGGACAGTGGCTGCACACCTATGAGCTGAATGACCCGCTGGTGCTCAGCGTGCTCGCGGCGATCGATCGGACGTTTCCCGCCTGGCGGTTGCATCAGGTAGGGCCGGGCGACTTGCTCATTGTCGCGACGGCCGCGCCAACCCTGCCCCCGATACGGTTCGGAGACGTCCTTGCGATGCCGGGTCTCGCTCGGGATCTGTGCCACGTGGCAGCAATCGGGGCAAGTGATCTCGAATCGGTCGTGCTGGCCGAACCGGCGCTGCTGCAGCCGCTGCTCGCTCGCATCGGGCTGGCCAATTCGGACTTTTATCCGACGCTCGACCTCGGCGCCGAGCGCGCACGATTCCAGCGCGGTGCTGCCGCGGGATTTGTGGCGCTCGGTCGCGACTGGTTCAACCTCGCGCGCGCACTCACCGACCATCGGGGCACGACCCCATCGTCCGCGCGGATGCCGTTTGAAGGCATCGGACGAGCAACCGATGCATGGATTCGTCAGGGGCTGGTGTTGCCCGACACGGTGGACACGCATCGCGAGCGCGCGCTCTGGACGTGGCAGGAGTGGCAGCGGATCGTGCGCGCCGATCACGCGCCACCGGCGTGGATCCCCTGGCTGGATGCCATGGCGCAAGCGACGCGCGTTCGGCACGGCGGGATGGCGGGCACGATCGACTCCACGTTCTTTGCGGATGCCGCCGCGGCGGCGAGCCGCTGGAACGCCCCCGGTCCGGTGCAGGCGGTGGTTGCATTCCGTCGTGCAGTACAGGCGTGGGACGCACCGGCGGCGCTCGCGGTGGCCGACCAGTTGCGCACTGGTGGCATCATGGGTCGGTTGATTCCGTTCGATGAGCTGCGCGACGGCGCGATCGTGATGGCGCTGCGCATTGGTAATTTCGAGGTGGCCGAGCGGTGGCTCTACGAACTGTCGCCGAGTTCACCGCGGGCGCCCGATGACCTGCGATCGCTCC
>JANMSC010000440.1:0-2510 GCA_031388885.1 Gemmatimonadales bacterium
CCGTGGTTCGCCCTTGGGCTCGGGTCGAACCTGCTCTTTCCTGACGAAGGGCTCGACGCGCTCGTGATCCGTCTGGGCAAGGGGCTCGACGCGGTCGCCAACACCGGTGGCCAATGGACCCTCGGGGCTGGTCTGCCCGCGCCGCTCGCCGCAAAACGCACCGCGGCCGCCGGGTGGAGCGGTATCCACAAGATGGTCGGTGTTCCAGGGAGCGTCGGTGGTGGGATCGTGATGAACGCGGGGTGCCACGGTGCGGAGTGGCGTGACACGGTGGAAACCGTGCTTGTTGTCGGCGAGGACGGAACCGATCGGGTGGTCTCCGCTGCCGATGCTGGCTTTTCGTATCGGCGAAGCACGCTTGGGCGAGTCGTCGTGCTCGCGACAACCGTTCAGTTGCGCGAGGACGACCCTGCACGTCTCGAGGAGGAGACCGAGTCGCTCTATCGATGGCGGCGGGACGGCACGCCGTTCAACCAGCCGTGCTGTGGCAGTGTGTTCAAGAATCCGGTGCTTGACGCCGGCGCAGTGGAGGGCGAGCCGCGCACCGCTGGGCAGTTCATCGAGCGCACCGGCCTCAAGGGGCTTCGGGTCGGCGGCGTGGAGGTGTCATCGATGCACGCCAACTATTTCGTGAATATGGGAGGCGGGACGGCTGCCGATGTCGCGGAGTTGATGCGCATGGTCAGGGCGCGGGTTTACGGCGAGTGGGGGGTGACGCTGGATCCGGAAGTGAAGGTGATCGGGGTGGATGGGGCCGTGGGCAGGGATGGAAGTCTCCCATGTCCTTGACCAGTCATCTTGTCGACGAGTTGACCCGCAGCCATGATCGGAATCCCTGGCACGGATCGTCGCGGAAGGAATTGCTGCGCGGAGTGACGGCGGAGGCGGCAGCGTCGCGTCCGGTGCCCGGGGTGCACTCGATCTGGGAACTCGTGCTGCACATGACGTCGTGGACGCGCGAAGTTTCGCGCCGCCTGCATGGTGCCGCGCCGGCCGAGCCGATCGAGGGTGATTGGCCTGCAGTGGGGCGTGCAACCGACTCGCGTTGGGCAGCGGCGCTGATCGATCTCGATCAGGCGCACGCCGCGTTGTGTGCGATTGTTGCGGCGCTGCCGCCGGAGCGCCTCGGTGAACGTGTCGGCACCGCCGACGATCCGGCGCTTGGCACGGGAACCTCGTTCGCGCTGATGGTCGCAGGCATCGCGGAACACGATGCGTATCACTGTGGCCAGATTGCATTGCTCAAGCGGGCGATGGGCAGCTAGCCTGGGGAACCGCGACCACGCTGCTCCTTCGCTTCGCTCAGGACGACCACCCTCTTGCTATCTTCCCCCCGCCCAACACTCGGAGCGTAGGGAATGGCGGATTACTTCGTCCATGAGTCGAGCTATGTCGACCCCGGGGCGGTGATCGGAACGGGGACGAAGATCTGGCATTTCTGCCACGTCATGCCGGGCGCGGTGATCGGCGAACGGTCGAACCTTGGCCAGAACGTTGTGGTGATGTCAGGGACCCGGATCGGCAACAACGTCAAGGTCCAGAACAACGTCTCGATCTATGAGGGTGTGGAACTCGAGGACGACGTGTTCTGCGGGCCGAGTTGCGTGTTCACCAATGTGATCAATCCTCGCAGCCATGTCTCCCGCAAGCACGAATACCGTCGGACGCTCGTCCGCCGCGGCACGTCGATCGGCGCCAACGCCACGATCGTCTGTGGTGTGACCCTGGGCGAGTACTCGTTCATCGGTGCGGGCGCCGTCGTCACCAGCGACGTCCGCCCGTTCGCCCTGATGGTTGGGGTCCCGGCCCGCCGCGTCGGCTGGGTCTGCCAATGCGGCACCCGCCTGACGTTGCGCGACGGTGCGGCGAGCTGTCCCGACTGCGGTACTGGTTACCGTGAGACCGACGGAGCGCTGGTCCCGATTGTCGCCTCGGCGCAGGACCGCTAACTTTACTGGTTGCTTGGACTTGTGTGGTTTTTGCGGACCCTGCCGAGGTAGCCCCGGATGAGCGTGCCGATGCTGGACCTGAAGGCGCAGTACCGGACCGTGAAGGATGACGTGCTGGCGCGCATGATGGATGTCATCGAGCGCCAGCAGTTCATCATGGGGCCCGAGATCGCTGAACTCGAAGGCAAGGTCGCGACGATCTCGCACACGGCGCATGCCATCGCCTGCGCCAGCGGCACCGATGCGATCCTGCTGCCACTCAAGGCGCTCAACTTGCAGCCGGGTGATGAAGTCATCACCACGGCCTTCACCTTTTTTGCCACCGCCGGCGCGATCCATAACGCTGGCGGCACACCGGTCTTCGTCGACATTACCCCCGGCACGTTCAACATCGATCCAGCTGCGATCGCGCGCGCGATTACGCCTCGCACCCGTGCGATCGTGGTGGTGCACTTGTACGGGCAGATGGTCGAGATGGAGAAGATCCTGCCGCTCGCCGCGCTGCACGGCCTGACGCTGATCGAGGACGGCGCGCAGTCGATCGGCGCCCGGCGCAAGATC
>JANMSC010000495.1:0-1624 GCA_031388885.1 Gemmatimonadales bacterium
GGCTCGCAAGCCGACGCCGAGAAGTTTTTCGTTGCGGAGCGCGAGAAGTGGGGCAAGGTGATCAAGGCGGCGGGAATCAGGGGGGACTGAAAGCAAAGCTGAATGATGAATGATGAATGATGAGGGATGAAGGATGAGGGATGAGGGATGAGGGATGAGGGATGAAACTCCTTCCCCTGCTTGCGGGGGAAGGCTGGGATGGGGGCAGACGAAGGAACATGGCGGAGTGCCGATGAAGGATCTTAGAATTGCCACGGGTGAATTTCAAATGAAGCGTTTATTTCTTGTTCTGCTGCTCGCACTTTCCTCGCTGGTGCAAGCGCCAGCGGTGTTTGCTCAACCCGCGGGATTTCCGTCGCGGCCGATCAGGTTGATCGTGCCCTACGCGCCGGGCGGAGTCGCGGATCTGATGAGCCGCATCATCGCCCAGAGATTGGGCCCGTTTTACAACCAGCAGGTCATCGTCGAAAACCGGCCCGGCTCGGGCGGTCACGTCGGCGCCGAGCTCGTGGTCAACGCGCCGCCCGACGGCTACACGATCATGTTCGGAACGACCACGCACAACGCCGCCTATGCGATGTACTCCAAGCTTCAGTACGATCCCCCCAAGGATCTGCAACCCGTGATCCTGCTTGCTGAAATCCAGGGCGCGCTCGTCGTGCATCCGTCGCTGCCCACGCGCACCGTCAAGGAATTCCTCGCGCTGGCGAGGGCGAGGCCCGGTGAGCTCAACTACGGCTCGGCAGGCGCGGGCTCTGCGACGCACATAGCAGCGGAGCTCTTCAAAGCGGTCGCGAAGGTGAACCTGACCCACATCCCCTACAAAGGCAGCGGCCCGGCGATGATCGACCTCCTGGGTGGACAGATTCAGCTGATGTTCGAGAACGTGCCGACCGCGGCGCCCTATATCAAGACGGGTAAGATTCGCGCGCTCGGCGTCACCAGCAGGCAACGCGCGCCGACGCTGCCTGACGTGCCGTCGATCCACGAAGCCGGCGTACCGGGATACGAAGCGGTGCCCTACTACACGATCTCGGTATCGTCGAAGGTGCCGCAGGACCTCGTGCGCAAGCTCAATGCCGATCTCGATACCGTGCTCAAATCGCCCGAGCTCGCGCCGCGCTGGACGGAGCTCGGCATCACGACGCTCGGCGGTCCGCCCGAAGCGGCGGTCAAGCGCAACGCGCTCGAAACTCAAACCTGGACCAGAGTCATCAAGTCGGCCGGAATACGCGCCGACTAGCGTTGAAGTGATCCGCAAGTCGCGGGGCGGCGCCCGCAGCGGTTGCGGCGCGCCGTTCTACGAACTAGAGTTGGCGGTTCGAATCCCACCGGGCGCGCCAGTCCTTTACGAAGCAAGGCACTTCACCCAGCGTTCTTTTTGCATGAAGCCGATGGCGTCTGCCAGACGCCGATGGCTGCCGGTGACAGACCCCGGAAATCTGGACAGCTTGGAAAGAATTCAGCGGAAAGTGAACCTGACCCCATTTGTTCTCTGCCATTTGTTCTCTGTTCCTCGGTTGTCGTCTGCCGTATCGAACAAGCGGATAATAAAAACACTTGATTAAGAATGGAATCTAACCATGGAACAAATATTGAATGTGCATATCGAAAAACTGCCCGA
>JANMSC010000029.1:0-1799 GCA_031388885.1 Gemmatimonadales bacterium
ACAGTGTGAGGCCCATGACGAGCGCGTACATCCAGACCCGCCGCGCCGACGGTGAGTCCTCGCGCATAAGGTCGAGGAAGAGCGTGCAGCTCACGATCGTGCCAAGTAGCAGTCCGGTGTATCCGCGGGCATTCTGCGAGAACCAGATGTGGTGATACGATACAGCAAGCAGCGCAGCGGCCCACCACACTTCACGCGTTGGCAGCCAGCGCCTGCCGAACGCCACCGCCGCCCAAAGACTCATGATGCCGAAGAGCAGTGCGGGGAGGCGCAGCGCCGCCGCCGATTCTCCAGCGATCGAGATCACCGCGCGTGCGGCAATCGAGAAGAGCATGTGTTGGTTGGTGCTCTCAAACGTGGTCAGCAACACGCCCCACGGCAGGCGCACCGACTCGATGAGGGTCTGGATCTCGTCGAACCAGAGTCCGTGGTTGAGTCCCGGCAGTCTGGCGAACAGCCCGATGGCGAGGAGCAGCACGACCGGCCACACCGGAGCTTGCGCGAACACGTCCCGCCGATCGTGTCGCGGGAGCGCCCGCGCAAGGGCGACAGCTGCTGCGACGTGGAGCAAGATGAGCCCCTTCAGCAGCCAGAAGCCAGTCGCGATTTGTGGGATGATCGGGTCGCCTGGCGTCCGCAACCATTCGGCCATTGCGGTTGGCGGCAGGAATACGGCGGCGACCAGTGCGGCACCCATGAGGAGCAGTGACACCCTGCGTCGGTGCGAAGTGGCAGTCACGAGATCCCCTGGGATTGCACGTCGAAGTGGGACGATCTGCGGCCCGGATGTTCGAGGGGCTGGGCAACAAGATTGCGAGCAACGTAAGGGAGGCGCGGAGGTTGCGGAAAGTGGCGGGCAGGCACATGACTTGCTCGGCATTACGTTTCGCAACCGCTCCCCATCATGAGGCCATCGTGATCGAAGACATCGTCGGCGACGAACCCGCCAGCATCGCCCGGGCCGTGACGGTCGTGATCCCCGCGTTCAACGAGGGAGCTCACGTCGCCAGCCAGGTGCGGGCCGTTCAACAGACGATGGCGACGAGCGGCTGGGATTACGAGATCATCGTCGTGGACGATGGCTCGCGCGATAACACCGCCCTTGAGGCCGATGCCACCGGCGTTCGCGTGTTGCGACGCGCGAAGAATCGCGGCTACGGCGCCGCGCTCAAGCTCGGCATCCAGCATGCGCGCTACGGCTGGATCCTGATCACCGACGCCGACGGCACATACCCCGTCGAAGCCATCCCCGAGCTCCTTGCTCGCGCGGAACACAACTCGATGGTCGTGGGTGCGCGACTCGGCAAGTCGGTCCACATCCCCTTGGTGCGTAGGCCGGCCAAGTGGTTCCTGAATCGGCTCGCCGGGTACCTCGCGGGACAGCGCTTGCCCGACATCAACTCCGGCCTGCGGTTGATGCGGAAATCACTGGTCGAGCGCTACGAGTTCCTGCTCCCTGACGGCTTCTCGTTCACCACCACGATCACCCTCGCGACTGCGTGCAACGATCACGCCTTTGAGTACGTGCCGATCAACTATCACGCGCGACTGGGCAACTCGAAGATTCGCCCCCGGCACGCCTACGACTTCACGCTGTTGATCCTGCGCACGATTGTCTTCTTCAATCCGCTCAAGGTGTTCATTCCCCTGGGCGCACTCCTCGCCGCGGCTGGTATCGCGAAGCTTGGCTACGACATCACCCGGAACAACCTCTCCGAAAGCGCGGTGCTGGGGCTGATCGGCGCGCTGGTGGTGTGGGCGGTTGGGCTCCTCGCCGACCAGAACACGCGCTTCGCCGG
>JANMSC010000042.1:0-3211 GCA_031388885.1 Gemmatimonadales bacterium
CCGAGCAAGCTCAAGGAGTTCGAGACGTACGGCAAGCTATGGATTCCACTTGTTGAGAAGTTCGGAGGCCAACATCACGGCTATTTCCTGCCCTCTGAGGGCGCGAGCAACATCGCGCTTGCCTTGTTCTCCTTTCCGAGCCTGGCCGAGTATGAACAGTATCGACAACAGTCTTTTAACGATCCCGCCTGTCTAGCTGCCTTCAAGTACGCAGAGGAAACCCAGGGCATGGTGAGCTGTGAGCGTACGTTTTTCAGGCCAGTGTTCAGTGCCTGACGACGCCATCGACACGAACAGCGCGAAGCGGTGTGCCTTCGTCGCGCCGCGTGTGATTGACGGTTGTGGCATTCGGTAGGCGGCACCTGACTACGACGCTTTCGCGCGCGCTTCCCACCGTGCTGCTAGGCCTCGTACTGGGTTGCGCTCCGCGCCATGCAGCGGAGAAGATTCTCACCTTCGGCAATTCGTGGATCACCGCGCCTAATCTGCCCTATGGCGATCTTGCCCGTCAGCGACTCGATGTCTATCGACCGCGTAATTCTCGCAACGCTCCGGTTGTCATTTTCATCCACGGTGGCCGATGGCGTGAAGGCTCGCGCAACAATTATCGGCTGCTGGCCAACACGCTCACGCGTCGTGGGATGGTGGTGGTCATCCCCGACATCCGTCTCTTTCCAGAGGCGGCATTTCCGGTATGGATCGAGGACGCTGCGGCAGCCGTCCGCTGGACGCGCGCCAACATCGCGCGCTACGGTGGTGATACGTCGCATATCGTCGTCGTCGGCCACTCCTCGGGAGCGCACATCATCACGCTGCTCGCGCTTGACGCGCGGTATCTCGGCGCGGGTCGCGGTTCGCGCACGAATGACGCCGCCGGCGTATCCGGCTACGTGAGCTTGGCGGGGCCGGTGGACACCGTCTGGACCGATCGGGACGTGCAGGAAGTCATGGGGCCGCGCGAGGGGTGGGCGGCGACGTATCCGAGGGTCTACGTGGACGGCACTGCAGCGCCGATGCTCTTTCTCCACGGTGACGCAGACGAGACCGTGCGAGCGGGGAATTCGGTGCGTCTCGCCGCCCTCATTCGCCAGCGCGGCGGCTGCGCGGACTCGCGTATCTATCGGAACGCGGGACATATCGGAATTATTGTTGCGTTGATGGCGCCGGCGTTAGGCTTTGCACCGGTCGCCGACGACGTGGAGCGCTTTGTACGCGACCCGGTTGGCAGTACGTGTCGGGGCGTGCGGTAGGGGTTCGATCGATGGCGCACGGCAGGCACGACGGGGTTGGTCGACTCGACTCTCACGGGCGACCTGTGGCGCCTCGGATATCCCTTGTCGTGCGTCGCGCCGTGAGGGTGCCATACGGAGTCATGCCTCCCCTCACCTCTTCACGCAGTTGAGGCCTACCCGAATCGCGCCAGCGCCTCACGTTACTGCGGCTTGATGAGCGCCTCGAACGGCGCGTAACCACGGAGCGCCCGGAGCTGGTTGTAGTAGTGCCAGTATCGTTTGTGAAACCCCTCTTCGTACGCCTGAGCGAGGAGCCGAACCGCTGCGTCGCGCTCCCCGAGTTCGCCGTAAATGGCCCCTTTCCAGAACGTGTGCCAGCCGAAGAGCCACTTGCGCTGGAGAGCCCCTAACGAGTCGGCGAGCGCCCGGGCGGGCGCCACTTCACCCTGGCGAGCGAGGGTGACGCCGAGGTATCCGGAGGCGGCGACGTCGGCGAGCAGGCGGCGCACCCCAGCTGATGTGTCGCGCGCCGCACGTGTGAAGGCCTGGCGGGCCGAGTCGAGCGTGCCGTTCAGGAGCCAGGCGATCCCTTGTTGCATGTGGCGCGCCGTCGACGGGGTGTTGGGATGTGTGGAATGCCACTCGGTGACTTGTCGAGCCAGCGCCGACCCGGCCGCCGAATCGCCGTGCGCCTCGAACTCCATCGCCGCTTGATTGACGGCGTCCGTGATCACCACGTCGTTCGGGTTCGTTGTCCCCCGCAGCAGGGTGTCAGCGAGCGCGCTGGCCTGCGCGCGGCGACGCAACGCCGCCAGCGCACGCAGATCGCGGGCAGGCAGTCGCGGTTCACTTGGGTATTCCCGGCGGCGCCGGTGCAGCATTGCCAGCTCGGCCGTGTGATCGGAATTGAGGTGATAGGCATCGGCCAGGTGGAACACGCGAAAATTCACCGCAAGTCCGTTCGCCCAGGTAGCGGAATCGACGATCAACATCGATTCGAGAGCGAGACGGGCGCGGAGTGTGTGGTTCGCCTGAATGCCTGTGTAGTAAACCGGTAGGGAGGAGTCGCGCGCGGCCAACCTCTGCGCAGCGGCTAGAATCCATTCGCTATTACCCGTCAGGGCGGCCTTCCGGAATTCGAACGACTCTCGCTCATACGGTGTGAACCGGTCCTGAAACCGGGCCCATTGCGCCGTCACCACTTCGCTTGAATCCCACATCGACGCATTCGAGTACGCGGCGGCGAGCCAGAAGTATGCAATGGAAAATGTGGAGTCCAGCTTGATGGCGCGCTGAAGGATCGGGCGTGCAGCAGCCCAGTCTGCCCTACCAAAGACTTCGGTGGCGGCCTCATATTCACGGTACGCCGAGATTTTGGGGGTCCGCGTCAGCACCTGTCCGAATTTGTCGATTTCGAAAGCTCCGAGAAGGCGATCGCGCAGAGATTCGATCGCGACTGTCGGATCACTCCGCAGCGCTGCGACCGGATCGAGCATTCGGATGGGCTTCCCGGTGCGCATGTCCGTAACCGACATTTGCAGACGAAGCGAGTCGCCCTGCGCGTAGATGGTCCCCGACACCACCACCGAGGCGCGCGTGAGCCGGGCGAGGTGCTTCACGACGTCAGCTCCAGGGGGCATGTCCGTCATGGCCGCCATCACGGCGGCGTTGGAGACGGCGTCCACCGAATCGTCCCCCAAGAGCGCCCATGTCAGCACGTCGGCGGCCATGCGTCCGACGACGTTGAACGAGGAGTCGCCCGTCTCGTTCTTGAAGGGGGCTACGGCGATGCGCCGGTCGGCTAGGACCGGTTCGCGCAACCGCAGCCAGGCAAACCAGCCGCCAGCGGCAACGAGCAGTAGCGCCGCCGCGACGGTAATTGCGCCAACCACTCGCCGAGCCGCCGGTCGTGCTTCAACGCCAACTGCTTCGCGGGGCGTCGGCGCGCCCCACTCCGCCGCCGCGCCCAAACGCGCGAC
>JANMSC010000106.1:0-4831 GCA_031388885.1 Gemmatimonadales bacterium
TCGGGCAGAAGGACATCCAGCAAGTGACGCTCATCCGTCGGCTTGTGCGCGAGTTTGATATTCCGGTTGCGTTGTGCGTCGTACCAACGGTGCGCGATCCAGATGGACTGGCCCTCAGCTCGCGCAATGCCTACCTCACCCCCGAACAGCGATCGGCAGCCCCAGCGCTGTCACGCGCGCTGCGCGCAGTCGCCGCTCGGTGGGCGGTTGGCGAGGACGACGTCGACGTGCTCCGCGCAGAGGCAGAGCGCGTGCTCGGTGCAGTTCCGCTGATCGTGGTGGAGTATGTTGCCATCGTCGATCCTGACCGACTCGCGCCGGTTGCGCGTGCGGCGGCAGGTACTGTTGTCGCCATGGCGGCACGACTCGGGGCGACCCGACTGATTGACAATCTTGTCCTGGGAGAACCGACCTGAATGCGGCGGCCGTTGAGTCCTGTGCGGCAGGGCGCGGCAACGCGGTGACCGACTCGCTCGGCACGCACGGCGGCACGGCGCGGGACGGATTGCCGCCCTGGGCCATTGTCTCGCCAGAACGGCGGGCCCACGTCGGACGGGTTGTCGCGCTGATCACCGAATGGTCAACGACGTTGCAGCTCCCGATCGCCGAAACGGCACGCTGGCTTCGGTCGGCATGGCTACACGACGCGCTCCGTGACGCGCCCGAAGGCGAGATGCGACGGTGGGCACCGAGTATCGACGGGCCAGTTGAACTCCGGCACGGCCCGGCGGCGGCGGCTCGCGCCGAATTGGAGGGGGAGTCGGATGCTGACGTGCTGAGCGCGGTACGATGGCACTCCGTGGGGTGGAATGGTTGGGGTCGCGCCGGGCGCGCGCTCTATTGTGCAGACTTCCTCGAACCCGGGCGAAGCTTCGACCGGGTTGAGCGCGCGGCACTCGCCCGCCGGTTCCCCGACGATCCGGCGGCCGTGCTCCGCGAGGTGGTCCGCCGTCGATTCGTTTACGCCGATGAGCAGGGATGGGGTCACCCGCCAGAAAGCCTGGCGTTTCGGCAGACGATCCTCGGATGAAGCCACTCACCCGAAAGGCGGTCCTCGGGCTGGCGACGGGTGCAATCCTTGTTGCGGGCGTGGTGTGGGCGTTGCGAACCCCCAGCCCCGCTGACGCTGATCCCGCGCCCGCCTGGGCGCCATTGCCGCGGGTCGTCCAGATCGAGGTGCTCAATGCGGGGGCTGCAGCCGGTGCCGCGCGTGTTGCAACCGAGATGCTGCGCGACGGTCGGCTCGACGTGGTGTACTATGGCAACGCCGACAGCGCGTGGAGCCGTCGCGAGCGCAACGCGATCGTGGTCCGACGCGGTGACACGGCTGGCGTAGGGCGCGCCCGGGATGTGCTGGGGGCGGCCGAGGTGATCGAGCGGGACGATCGCTCGCGTCTCGTCGACCTCTCGATCATCCTGGGCCGGGAGTTCACTGGGCGTGCGCGAGCGCCGTGACGCCGTCGCGGGCCCAGGCTGCGTGCGTGGTGCTCGGCTGGGGAACGTCATCTGCATGGCGGACAAGGAGCATTCGATGATGTCGTCACCCGGTGTGCTCCTCGCGAGCACCCGTGCGGAAGTCCTCGCGGTCCATCGCGCGTTGCTCGAAGCGGAACAGGTGGCCTACGAGCGGCTGTTCGGCCGGGTCAGCGGCAGCGGTGAGCTGCTCAAGCTGGCGATTCACGATCCGTGGTTCGGTTGGCTGCAGCCCATCACCGCACTCATCGCGGCGATGGACGAACTTGTCGCCGACGATACGTCCGACCTCGACCAGTGCGTCGCGCAGTTCCGGTCCACGGCGCGCGACCTCCTCCGCGCCGACGAGGAGGGCAGCGACTTCCATCAGCGGTACTTCGAATTGGTGCAACGCTCGCCTGATGTGGCGCTCGCGCACGGCCGTCTCACCAAGGCGCTGGCCGGATCCTGACCCTCAACCCGTCACGCGCCCACCAGCGCGAGCACGATATCGGCGACGTTTGTTCCGGTACTCCCGGTGCGCATCAGCGCCCCGACAGCGTCGAGCGCAGCGTAGGCGTCGTGCTGCGTGAGCGCTGCCGACGGATCGATGCCCGCGGTCGCCATTGCGCGCCAGGTGTCGCAGTCCACCACGGCGCCCGCCGCGTCGGTGGGTCCATCGCGTCCGTCGGTCCCCGCGGCGAGCATCGTGACCGCGTGCGGCGAGACGTCGAGCATTTCGGCCGCCGCGAGGGCCAGTTCCTGACAACGACCGCCCGTGCCCGGTTGGTCGCCGAGTGTGACCGTCGTTTCGCCACCCCACACGAGCAGAAGCGGCCGCACACTGGCGGCAAATCCCTCGTCGGCCAACGCAGCGTTCTGGGCGGCCCATTCGCCCGCCACTCGCATTGCCTCGATGGCAAGCGCACGTCCCGCGTCGCGCGCCTCACCGCGCAAGAGTTCGTCGCTGACGCGTTGCACCACGCCCAAGGCGCGGCCCGCGTCTGCGGCACCACGCCTCGCCAGCGCGTTGGTCGCGACCAGGTGGGCGGTGACACCCGCCAGCGCCGTCAGGCCCGGCTTCGGTGTTTCGCGGGTCAACGCGACAGCGAATGACGACGGCAATCGGGTGCGGAGCCCCAACGCCTGGACCAGCTGGGCGACGTCGCCCTGGTTCCAGGGGTCGGCGGTGCAGGGGCCTGACGCGATCACCGACAGGTCATCGCCCATCACGTCGGAAATGACCCACGCTGTCACTGGGCTCGGATGGCACGCGAGCGCAAGCCGGCCAGCGCTCCATCGAGTGAACCGCTTGCGTACTGCATTGACCTGATCGATGTCCAGTCCCGACGCCAGCAGCACTTCAAATGTCTGGGTAACATCGTGCATCTCGATTCCCGGCAACGGTCCTGCGATCAGCGCGCTCGCACCACCCGATATCGCGACGTGCACTTCGGCGTCGGGCGACATCTCCGAGACGTAGGCGTGGAGAAGCGCTGCGGCGCGCCGTGACTGCTCGCGCGGCACTGGATGGTCACCGGCAGCGTACTCGAAGGCTGCGTGACGTTGAGTCGGCGCGCCTGGCCCGATCACCACGCCCCCTGCGAGCACGCTCCCCGACGTCTCGACCCAGTGTGCCAGGGCGTCGGCCATCCCGGCGGCCCCCTTGCCCACGGCGATGACGTGGACTGGCCGCGTGGGCGCCGGCCGACCCTCGAGTGCCGCGTCCATCGCGGCGCGCGAATCGACGCGGGCCACGGCCACGCGATAGCATTGCTCGAGCGATTGTCGTGGCGAGTTCGGCTGCACGGGTGACTCCGCGAGGTTTCGTCGCCAATATTAGCGCGGGGCTGCTGGGCACGTCGGGCAGTCACCTACAGCGAGGGGCACCATGCAATTCGGTTGCGTTTGTCGTACGATCAAGCGTGTGGCTCCGTGACCGCGTCGCCCAAGCCCCGGGTGGTGGTGACGTGCCGCCTGCCGGCCGGGGTCGAGGCGGCCATGGCGGAGCGCTTTGACGTCGTCGGCACGTCGGGCGATGGGCCGAGCACTGCCGCGTCGCTGCAACGTGCCCTCGGCGACGCCGACGGGGTCGTGTGCACGATCGGCGATCGGTTCACGGCGGAGGTGCTTGCGGCGTATCCGATCCGGACCCGGATCCTGGCCAGTTACGGTGTCGGGACAGATCACATCGATCTCGCCGCTGCCGCCGCGCACGAGATCGTTGTCACCAATACGCCCGACGTCCTCACCGAGTGCACGGCCGACCTGACCATGACCCTCTTGCTCATGACGATGCGCCGCGCCGGCGAAGGAGAGCGGGAGGTGCGCGCGGGGCGATGGCGCGGGTGGCGCCCGACGCACATGCTGGGTCGACAGGTCACGGGGAAGGTCCTTGGCCTGGTGGGGTCAGGCCGAATCGCACGGGCGGTCGCAGCCCGCGCGCATTTCGGATTCGGGATGCCGGTCATTTACTACAACCCGAATCCGCCGAACGCGGCTGCGCTCGCGGCGCTGGGCGCAGCACCCCGTCCGAGCCTCGACGCGCTGCTGGCCGAGGCGGACGTCGTGTCGCTGCACTGCCCGAGCACCCCGGAGACGCGGGGCATGATGAACGGTCGTCGTTTTGCGCGGATGAAGCTAGGCGCGGTGCTCATCAACACGGCGCGCGGCGATCTCGTCGACGACGATGCACTGATCGCGGTGCTCCGCTCGGGCCACCTGTTTGGGGCCGGGCTCGACGTCTATCGCGGCGAGCCCGAGGTTGATCCGCGGTATCTCGCGCTTGACAACGTTGTGTTGTTGCCGCACATGGGCTCTGCGACCCGCGAAACTCGCGAGGCGATGGGATTCCGCGTGCTCGACAACCTCGACGCGTTTCTGTCGGGCCGTGAGCCACCGGATCGAGTGGCATGACTGCGGTCACGTCATGGAGGTGGTCGATGAGGGGTCGCGTTGGTGCAGCAGTGTTGATCGCCGGTGTGATCACGGGGTGCGCCCGCGGTCCGGCCATGGCGCGACCGACGGCGGCGCCGATGGAGCGCGAGGTCGTGGTCCCGACGCCGGCGATGCCACTTCCAGGCACCTTCACCGCGCCGGCTGGGGCTGGGCAACCCGGCGGAGTATGGGGTGCCAGGGCGAATTGATGCGCAGGTGCTCGATGACATCGCGGTGTGGATCCGGGCGCTCCCGCCACGGCGTTGAGCATCAGTCCTCGACAACGCTTGTCGAGACGACCGGCGTGCTTGACGCCGCCTCCCGCCGCGCCCGCTTCTCCACCTTCACGTGGAGCTGACCGCAGGCCGCGTCGATATCGAGGCCCCGGCTCCGGCGCACCACCGCTTCGATCCCGTGATCGAGCAGCCGTTCGCGGAACAGC
>JANMSC010000114.1:0-2659 GCA_031388885.1 Gemmatimonadales bacterium
TGGGAGCACTATACGGCGGAGTGGACCACGGTGCGCACCTCGGCCGGCCGCCGCGCCGAATTGGTGACGGACTACGCGCAGTCGCGCGTGGACGCGATCGCGATACACACCCGTGGTCCCATGCGGGTCGTCGTGTTCGAGCGCGACGCTCAGGGGCGCGCCGACTCGCTGGTGGCCAAGCTGCAAGCGAACGGGATCGGCGTCGACCGCCTGACGAGCGACACCGAATTGAAGGATGCAATCCTTTTCGGCACGACTGCGGCGGCGGGAACCACGCGGCTGCGAGCCGGGAGTTACGTGGTGGACCTGGCGCAGCCACAGGGACATCTGGCCAAGGCGTTGCTCGAGCCGAACGCAGAGCTCGACTCGGCATTTCTCAACCTCGAACTGGAGCTGCGTCGTACCGGGCAGCGCAATCGCTTCTACGATGTGACTGCATGGTCGCTTCCGATGGCGTACCGTTTGCAGGCATGGTGGTCGAAGAACGTGCCGACTGGCCTTGCACCTGTCGGAGAGCTCGCGCGCGACGCGACACCGCCCACCATGCGGGCGCAGTACGCGTATGCCTTCGAGCCGGGCAGCGAATCAAGTGTGCGCCTCTTGGCCTCGTTGCTCAAGGACTCGGTACGAGTCTGGCACGCCCCAAAGTCGTTCGTGTCGAGCGGCGTGCGCTTTCCCATGGGGGCGTTTGTGGTGCGGGTCGGGGTGAACCGTGCCGATGTGCACGAGGTCGTGGCGGCCCGGGCCACCGAGGCCGGCGCGCGCGTCACGGCCATTGCATCGGCCGGCGTCGCCCAAGGGACCGACTTGGGCAGCAACTCGGTGGTGCCGGTGCTCCCACCCCGGGTCGCCTTGTTAGGCGGAGCGCCGGTAAGTGGTGGATCGTTCGGCTTCAGTTGGTTCGCAATGGATCAGCGCATCGGCTATCCCACCACACTGGTCGATGTGAATTTCGTGCTCGGGGCCGACCTCAAGCACTTCACGGTGCTAATTGTTCCGTCGGTGCCGGCCGCCGCGCTCGATCGCGCCTTAGGCGACACGGGCCGCACGCGACTGGCGGAGTGGGTGCGAGCGGGGGGCGTGCTCATTACCATAGACGCGGCTACGTCGTGGGTGGCGCAGGAGAAGGTGGGACTGGTGCGGACCCGCGTGAAGAAGGACTCCGTTCGGGCCGACTCGGTCGGCGGCGCGCCCCTTCCCTCCGGATTGCCCGGCGTACTTGCCCGGGCCACCTTCGACACGCTGTCGCCACTGATGGCCGGTGTATCGCCGGGTGATATTCCCGTCTTCGTGAATTCCGACCGGGTGCTCAGCGTGCCCAAGGACCTGACAGCCGGCGAGGCGGTGATCCGCTTCGCCCCCGAGGGTCGCGTTAGGCTTTCCGGATATTTCTGGCCCGAGATGCCGGGTAAACTGGCGCTGTCGCCCTATCTGTGGACGGAACGGGTGGGACGCGGGCGGGTGATCGCCTTCGCGCACGACCCGGTCTATCGCGATCTCTATCGGGGGTTGCTGCCGGTATTTGCTAATGCGGTGTTGCTGGGGGCGACGTTCTAGTCCGGCCGGAGCACCCTAAAGTAGGGGGCCAGATGGTCATCAGCGATCACTTTCGGTATCTCTTCATCGAGTTGCCGCATACGGGTTCGACGGCGGTGAGCCTAGAGCTGTGCGAGCAATACGAAGGTCGCCGCATCCTCGGAAAGCACTCGTTCCATCATGAATTTCTTCGATACGCGACGCCCGCTCAGCGCCGGTATTTCGTCTTCTCGGCTATCAGAAATCCACTCGACGAAACGGTCTCGCTCTACTATCGACTTCGGACCGATCACAATCACACATTTACCGAACCGCGTGAACGTGCGAGCAACGGCGGATGGGTAACCGAGCGGCACCTACGACAGTTTCACTTCGTAACGCAAGAGGGGGGCGATTTCGCTACGTATTTGATGCGGTATTATCGCCGCGCGTACGACAACTGGAGCAGCTTGGCGCACCGCCAATTCGACCTGATTATGCGCTTCGATCGTCTCGATAGCGACTTTGGGGACGTGCTGTCACGACTCGGAATTCCGCGTCTGCGCCCTCTGCCGACGGTGAACGCCACGGCACAGCGGCCCGACGATTTTCTCGCGCTGTACAACACCCCTCAGTTGCGACGGCACGCGGTTCGAGTGTTCGGCGCCTTCATGCTGGATTGGGGATTCGCCGTTCCACCATCCTGGGAACACCACCGTGTTGCATGGACCACCCGGGCCGAGTACCACTTCGTCAGGCGCACGAGGAATGTCTACCGCCGATGGATACTTCGCCGCACGCTGAAGCCCATCCAGGAACTCTCTCCCGGAAATTGAATGCACCCGACCCGTTATGCACCCAAGAATACTCTGGTTAGGCATCCGCTCGCGATGTTCGGCCTCGTCACCGCATCGCTCGCGCTCGCGTCGTGTGCACGCCCGCTTCCGATCGGCTCGGCGACATCGGCAGCCGCCACCTACACCATCGACGCCGTCCGCTTTGGCACGCTGGCAAACTTTCCTGTGCGGTCATTGGTCGCGGGCGCCGACTCCGCGCGCCGCATTGACGTCGCGCTCATGGTCTGGGCCCTTCGTGCCGCCAATGGACACACCATTCTGGTCGACGCCGGGTTCCATCGGCAGAA
>JANMSC010000126.1:0-1887 GCA_031388885.1 Gemmatimonadales bacterium
CTGCTCAGTGTCGACACCCAGTTCGACAAGGTCTGCCGCGACGCGCAGCGTGCGAGGACGCGTGTTGGAGAAGCGAAATCCGCCGGTATCGGTGACCAGCGCGACGTAGAGCGCGCGCGCCGCCGACGGCGTGACGGTCCAGCCGGCGTCGCGCGCCAATAGCGCGATCAACTCGCCTGTCGCCGCGGCACTCGGATCGACGAAGCGTGGCCCATCGGGGAGTACGCCCGGCCCGACATGGTGATCGATGCAGGCCACTGGGACACCGCGGTCGCGCACGGTTTCTGCGAGAATGCCGAGGCGCGACAGATCGGCGATGTCGAGCACGACGATCACGTCGGCGCGGCGGAGTTCCTTGACGGCCTGCGCGCTGCGATCGGCATCCGGCAAGTCGGCCAGGAGAAAGGCGAAACGGTCGGGAATCGGCGTGGGATTGGTGATCACCGCATCGACACCGATGTGCCGAAGCAGGTGGATCAACCCCACTTCACTGCCGAGGCCATCGCCATCGGCATTGACGTGAGTGGTCAGGCAGATGCGCTTGCCCGGGGTGAGGAGGGCGGTGATTTCAGTGGCGGACATGGAGGTGAAGCTAATGGCGGAGGGCTGATGGCTGAGGGCCGTTAGCCGTTGTCCGGCATCCGCCATGCGCAAGAGGCCGACCCTTGATCAAGGATCGGCCTCTCGCAATCAAGTCAGCCAATGGCTAACGGCTCACGGCCACTCCTACCTCCGCGCCAACCTCGAATTCCGAATCCCATACGCGAAGTAGATCACCAGACCAAGCGCCATCCAGACCGCGAGCCGGATCCAGGTGTCGCCTGGCAGGCCATACATCATGTAGCCGCAGATCAGGATGCCCATGATCGGCACGAACGGCACCCACGGCGTGCGGAACGGACGCGGCAGTTCGGGCCGCTTGTGGCGCAACACCAAGATGCCGCCGCAGACGATCACGAAGGCGAGCAGCGTACCGATCGACACCAGCTCACCAAGCAACGCGATCGGGAAGAGGCCCGCGATCAACGCTGCCACGACACCGGTGATGATCGTGGCGATCCACGGTGTGCCGAACTTGTGGTGCACCTTTCCGAAAACCTTCGGCAGGAGGCCATCGCGCGACATCGCGTAGAAGATGCGCGGCTGACCCATGAGCATCACCAGCACCACGGAGGCCAGGCCAGCAATGGCGCCGATGTTCACCAGGAAGCCCAGCCATTTGAGCGACGGTCCGGCCTTCTGGATCGCAACGTACACCGGGTGCGCCACGTTGAGCTCGCTGTAGTGCGCCATGCCCGTCATGACGAGAGCCATCGCGATATAGAGCACGGTACACACCGCGAGCGACCCAAGGATGCCGATCGGCAGGTCGCGCTGCGGGTTCTTCGCTTCCTGTGCCGCGGTCGAGACCGCGTCGAAGCCGATATAGGCAAAGAAGATCACGCCAGCGCCGCGCAGGATTCCGCTCCAGCCGAACTGGCCTGGACCAAGGTTCTCAGGAATGAACGGCACCCAGTTGGCGGTGTTGATGTACTTGATGCCAAACGCGATCACCAGCAGGACGATCGCGACCTTGATATAGACGATGATGTTGTTGAAGCGCGCCGACTCCTTGATGCCGATCACCAGCAGCGTGGTGAGCAGGCCGACCAGCACCATCGCGGGCACGTTGAGGACGCCGCTCTGGATCGCACCGCCAGCGCCGACGCAGTTGCCAACGGCGATTGCGGTGCGCGACACCGCATCGACCATGACGCCACCGGTGGCCGGATCGACGCACAGCTGCGACCGCACCAGCGTGTGGGTCCCCTCGACCGTGAACGGCGAGCCCGCGAGCGTCGCCGGGATATGAATCCCGAGCGACGTGAAGAAGGCCGTGAAATATCC
>JANMSC010000226.1:0-1524 GCA_031388885.1 Gemmatimonadales bacterium
CAAGCGAACCTCCGGCGGGATTTCGGTGCCCGGGTTGAGGACTGTCAGGCGAACCTGATCGGATGACTGCTGAACCTCAACGAG
Source organism: Gemmatimonadales bacterium (assembly GCA_031388885.1). Classification (GTDB taxonomy): domain Bacteria; phylum Gemmatimonadota; class Gemmatimonadetes; order Gemmatimonadales; family GWC2-71-9; genus Palsa-1233. Next base: position 85 of record JANMSC010000226.1, read on the forward strand.
TACATCGTTGCCGCGTGGCGTGTACCGGATGGCGTTCAACAGCAGATTCACCAACGCCCTTCGAATCAGGGCTCGATCGCACAGCGCGACAGCCGAGCCCGTGTGACGAGCGCCGACCCCGGCCTCCTGCAACAGGGCATCGCAATAGCGGATGGTTCGATCTGCTTCGATGCCGATGTCGACCAACACGCCGCCCTGCACCCGATCACCACTGTCTGCTCGCGCCAGGAAGAGCATGTCGCTGACGAGTGCGTTCATCTGTTCGAGGTCTTCGAGAGTCGAGGCGAAAGCCTCTTTGAGTTGTTCCGCTGATCGCCTGCTGGAAAGCATCACCTGTGCGCCGGTGATCAGGGTCGCCAAAGGCGTGCGCAACTCGTGCGCCACGTTGGCATTAAAGGCCTCCATCTGGCCGTAGGCCGTTTCGAGCCGGTCCAACACCGCGTTGAAGGCCTGGACCAGCCCCTTGAGTTCATCGTCTTCGGGGGTCTCCGACAGGCGCTTGCCGAGCGATTCGGGCGTGATTGCGGAGGCTTCGACAGACAGCCGTTTGACGGCGGAAAGCCCACGCCTCACGGATACGCCGCTCAAGCCGACGGTGAGTACCACCCCCAGCGCGCCGACCGAGAGCAGGGTGTTGCGATGGGCGGCAAGCAATTGCTGCCGGGGCTGGGTGTCGATGCCGACGCGCACCAAACCGCGCGGCCATGGAGACAGCTCCGCCAATCGGGCGTCCAATATCTCAAGCCGAACTCCGCCACTGGAGGCCACCTGAACCGTCGACAGCGTCTGCGGCTGTGACGCTGGTGCCGGCATCGCCCCACCGTAGATGGCATCGCCCGAGGCGGACTGCAACCAAACTTGCAGGCCGCCGTGGCCCACGCGCAAATCGTCGAGATGATGTGTGATCGCTGCGAGGTCCCCCGACCTTCGCGCTTCCTCGATGAAGTGCAGCACCACCCGGGACTTGCTGCGCAAGCCCTCGAAGTCAGCCACAGCAAGGTCACTGGCGAGTGAGCGGTGCAGGATCACGCCCGACACGGAGAACACCAACAGTGCGATGGCGCCCAGGCCGAGCTTCAATCGCGCGGTGATCGAACCCGGACGAAGCGTCATCGTGTATCCATGGGCGATTGATTCTGGAGTTCAAGCACGTAGCCCATGCCTCGAACCGTGTGCAGCAGCTTCACCGCAAACGGGTCATCAAGCTTGCTTCTCAAGCGACGGATCGCGACTTCGACGACGTTCGAATCGCTGTCGAAGTTCATGTCCCAGACTTGCTCGGTCAACACCGCCCGGGACAGGACCTCCCCGCGTCGATGCATCAGCACGGACAGCAGCATGAACTCCTGCGCCGTCAGCTCAAGCACGTGACCGCCCCGACGTGCGCGCCGGCGGACCATGTCCAGTTCGAGATCGCCGAGCGTCAGCCGATCCGATTCG
>JANMSC010000241.1:0-1790 GCA_031388885.1 Gemmatimonadales bacterium
CTCCGTGCGGAATACAGAACGTCTTGTGCAAGTTCAGATGACAGACGTCGGCGCCGATGTCGCCGGGCCGACAGAGCCCGACCTGCGCATTCATGTTCGCACCATCCATGTACACCTGACCGCCGTGGCGGTGGATGATCCCGCAGATCTCCTTGATCGACGCCTCGAACACTCCGTGCGTCGATGGGTAGGTGATCATCAGCGCCGCAAGGTTTTCGGCATGTTGCTCGGCTTTCAGGCGCAAGTCGTCAACATCAATGTTGCCACTGGCGTCTGATGCCACCACCACGACCGACATGCCCGCCATCACCGCGCTCGCCGGGTTCGTCCCGTGCGCACTCATCGGGATCAGGCACACGGTCCGATGCGCATCACCGCGCGACCGGTGGTACCCGCGGATCGCTAGCAAGCCGGCGTACTCGCCTTGCGACCCCGCGTTTGGCTGCAACGAGACTTTCGGAAAGCCGGTAATCTCGCCGAGTTCGTCCTCGAGCTGTCGGAAGAGCTCGGCGTAACCCTGAGCCTGCTCGCGCGGTGCGAACGGATGCAGTTTTGAAAGTCCGGGAAAGCTCACCGGCATCATTTCGGCTGTGGCATTGAGCTTCATGGTGCACGAGCCAAGCGGGATCATTGCGGCGGTGAGCGAGAGATCCTTGGCTTCGAGGCTGCGCATGTACCGCAGCATCTCCGTTTCCGACCGGTGCCGGTGGAACACAGGATGCGTGAGATAGTCGACGCCACGTCGCAGCGCCGCAGGAATCGCCTCACCACTGGCAACACTTTCGGCATCCACCATGAACGGCAACGTGTGGCCGATCGCGAAACACGCGATCAGGTCGGCCAGGTCTCCCAGCGTCACCGTCTCGTCGAGCGCGACCACGACCCGATCGCGGCCGAGGCGGCGCAGGTTGATGCGCCGGGCAAGGGCTGCCTCGATCACGCGATCCTGCTGCCACGGCTCTACTACGACCGATACCGTGTCAAAAAAATGCTCATGCGCAAGCTTGTACCCGAGGCGGCGCACAGCCCGCGCCAGCAACACGGCACGCCCATGCACCTGCTCTGCGATGCGACGAATTCCGTCGGGGCCGTACCAGACCGCGTACATCGACGCCATCACCGCGAGGAGCACCTGCGCGGTGCACACGTTGCTCGTGGCCTTGTCGCGACGAATGTGCTGCTCACGGGTCTGCAGCGCCATCCGCAGTGCGGGCCGGCCATCGGAGTCGCGGGAGACACCAATGATGCGCCCGGGAATGTTTCGCTTGTAGGCGTCCTTGGTCGCAAAGAACGCCGCATGCGGACCGCCGTATCCCATCGGGACGCCGAATCGTTGCGTGTTGCCCACGGCGACATCGGCACCCCAGGACCCGGGCGACGCCAGCACGGCAAGTGCGAGCAGGTCGGTCGCCGCCGTGACGATCGCTCCTGCGGCATGCGCGCGTTCGCACACCTCGCGCCAGTCGCATACCGCGCCGTCGGTTGCCGGATACTGCACCAGACACCCGACCACCGTGCCCGTACCGGTCGTGCCGAAGGCGAAGTCTTGCGGGGCTTGCACGACCACCGCAACGCCCCGGGCTTCGGCACGCGTCTGCACAACCGCAATCGTTTGTGGATGGCACGCTTCGTCGACGAGATAGACCGGCATACCGGCATGCTTCGTCACCACGAGGGTCAGCACCATCGCCTCCGCGGCAGCGGTGCCCTCGTCGAGCAGCGACGCGTTGGCGATCTCAAGTCCGGTGAGGTCGCTCACCATCGTCTGGAAGTTGAGCAGTGCTTCAAGG
>JANMSC010000245.1:0-4755 GCA_031388885.1 Gemmatimonadales bacterium
CCGCCGAAGCGGTGCAACAGCTGTTCGCGACGCCGACGTTCAGGGTGTATTCAGGCAGCGATGTCGTCGGGGTCGAAGTGGGTGGGTCGCTCAAGAACACCATGGCGATTGCCGCGGGCGTGCTCGAAGGGCTTGGGCTCGGCAGTAACCCTCGTGCCGCGTTGCTCACGCGCGGCCTCGCCGAGATCACGCGGCTTGGCGAAGTGCTCGGCGCCGATCCGCATACGTTCGCAGGCCTCACCGGTATGGGCGACCTGATCCTCACCTGCACCGGGGCGCTCTCGCGCAACCGGCAGCTCGGCGTGGCGCTGGCGCAGGGTGTGTCGCTCGCGGAGTACACTGCCACGCACCGCACCGTGGCGGAGGGCGTGAATACGGCGCGTGCCGCCTCGCAGCTCGCCGACAGGCACGGCATCGAGATGCCGATCACGCGACAGGTTGCCGCGGTGTTGTTCGAGGGTGCAGCGCCCCGCGACTGCATCCAGGTCCTGATGGAACGAACCCTCAAGGCGGAGCGGTGGGCATGACTCTCCCGCACCTGGTACAGGAGTTCTTCTCCATCGGCGAGGTGTGCGCGCTGACGGAGCTCAAGCCGCATGTCCTGCGCTATTGGGAGAGCCAGTTCCGGTTCCTCAATCCGGCGAAGAACCGCTCGGGCAACAGAGTGTATAAGTCGCGCGAGGTCGAGTTGGTCATGCTCGTCAAGCATCTCCTGTACACCGAGAAGTACACCATCGAGGGCGCGCGGCAGCGACTTGATGCGTATCGTCGCAGCGGCGAAATGCGCAGTGCCGCACGATCGGCGATGCGCTTCGAAACGGTGGTCGAAGTGCGCAGCTCGCTCGCCGACGTGCTCGCGGTGCTCGAAGGACGCGAGCCCGAACCGCGGGCCGTTCCTGATGACGACGTGCACGCCGACGGTCCCAACCTCCGACTGGCCCTCGGCGCCACCAAGCACCACCCGTCTGGTGGCTGAGCCGGGCTCGGTATCTTGGTGCCCATGCAGATTCTGGTAGCAAACGACGACGGCATTCTGGCACCCGGCATCCAGGTGCTCGCCGAGGCGTGCAGCGCGGTCGGACAGGTGACGGTGGTGGCCCCCGACCGCGAGCAGAGCGCGCAATCGCACGCGCTGACCATGTCGCGGCCGCTCCGTCCGGTGCGCCGCCCCGACGGCACCTGGCAGGTTGATGGTACCCCGACCGACTGCGTCATGCTGGCGATCGAGGCGCTCATGCCGGTGCGGCCTGATTTCGTCTTCAGTGGAATCAATCACGGCCCCAACATGGGCGAGGACGTGCTCTACTCAGGCACCGTGTCAGCCGCAATGGAAGCCGTCGTCCTCGGCATTCCGGGTATCGCATTTTCCTTCGCGTCGCGGCGCGATGACCTGATGGTGGGGTATAAGGACCTCGTGGCGGCGCTGGTCAAGCGGATCACGGCGCACGGCGAGATCCCGCCCAACACGCTGCTCAACATCAACCTGCCGGGAATCCCCGTCGATCAAGTGAAAGGTGTTCGCGTGGCGAAGCTCGGCTCGCGCGTCTTCACCGAAAGCGTGACAAAGCAGCAAGATCCGTGGGGGCGGGATGTCTTCTGGATTGGTGGCGGCAAGATGACCTGGACCGACGATGCCGATACCGACCATGCTGCGGTGTCGGCGGGTTATGTCTCGATCACGCCGCTCCAGCTCGACCTCACGAGTCACACCCTGCTCGATTCCGTGCGTGGGTGGCGGCTCGAGGACTGACGATGAGCGACGGTTACGTCGGCTACCGCAGTGCACTGGTCGAAGCGCTCCAGCTCAAGGGCGTGCACGATATGGCCGTGCTTCGTGCCGTGGCCACGGTGCCGCGCCACCTCTTCCTTCCCGAATCGTTGCGGAAGCAGGCGTACGAGGACGCGGCGCTGCCGATCGGTCAGGGCCAGACCATCTCGCAACCGTTTGTGCAGGCGCGGTCATGCGAGTTGATGCGGCTCACCGGCCGCGAGCGGGTGCTCGAGATCGGCACGGGGTCGGGTTACCAGACGGCGTTGCTGGCGATGCTCGCGGAGACGGTGTTCTCAGTCGAACGGATCGCGGAGCTCGCGCGCCGAGCACATGAGGTGCTCAAGGAAACGGGGTTCACCAACATCTCGGTGCTGCACGCCGACGGGACGCTTGGCTGGAAGGCCTGTGCGCCGTACGACGCAATCGTGGTCTCGGCGGCGTCGCCGGATGTGCCCAAGCCGCTGGTCGAGCAGCTGGTGCCAGGCGGGCGGCTCGTCATCCCGGTGGGCAGCCGCGACGACCAGGTGCTTACGCTGGTGACGCGGCATACTGAAGGCGCTGGATTCGACAGCAGGCCCGTTCATGACGTCCGGTTCGTCCCGTTGCTGGGCGAGTTCGGCTTTACCGCGCAGGATTGAATGATCGATCTGCTCAAGCAGTTCGTCGATTTCTTTCTCCATCTCGACGTCCATCTCGGCCAGCTCATCGCCGACTACGGCACGAGCACCTACGCCATCCTGCTTGCGATCATCTTCGCCGAGACGGGACTGGTGATCCTGCCACTGCTGCCGGGGGACTCTCTCCTGTTTGCGGCGGGTGCGTTCGCCGCGCTCGGTTCGCTCAACCCGTGGCTGCTGTTCGGGCTGCTGAGCCTTGCGGCTATCCTGGGCGACACGGTCAACTACTGGGTGGGGGCGAAAGTTGGCCCGAAGGCGTTCTCGGGGAAGATCCGTTTCCTCAAGAAGGAGTACCTCGACCGGACCACGCACTTCTACCTGAAGTACGGGGCGAAGACGATCGTGATCGCGCGCTTCGTGCCGATCGTGCGCACCTTCGCGCCGTTCGTCGCGGGAATCGGCGGGATGAACTACGCCACATTCTTCGCCTACAACATTGTCGGCGGGGTGCTTTGGGTCGGGGTGTGCGTCTGGACCGGGTACTTCTTCGGGAACATCCCGGTGGTGAAGGACAACTTCACCTTGGTGATTTTCGCGATCATCGGAATCAGTGTCGTGCCGGTGGCGCTCGAAGCCTTCAAGGGGTGGAAGGCGGGGCGGGGGAAGGGTGTTGATGCAGTACCGGGGGTGGGCGATATTTAGCCGGATCATCGATCATCGGCAGCAGCAGGCTCCGTAGCTCAGCTGGATAGAGCACCGGTTTCCTAAACTGGGGGTCGCGCGTTCGAGTCGCGCCGGGGCCATTGGTGAGTTCGCGGTTGCAGGCGACACCGCGCGGGAGTTATCGCGCGACGCTGATAGCCAGGAGTGCGAACTAGAACGTGAGGCGGGCACGGGAGCGAGGAACCCCATGGAGCACTTGACGCCTTGGAGCGATGGCATGTCACTCCGCGAGCTCAGACGACTCTTGCTCGCCCTCGGCGCGCGTGATGCGATCAACCTCGACGGCGGTGGATCGAGCACGATGGTGTATGCCGACCCGTCCGCCGAGGGCGCGTTGCTGGTCGCAAACCGGCCATCCGATGCCACTGGCGAGCGAGCAGTAGGAAATGCGCTCGGAGTGGTACGCCGTTGCGAGGCTCTGAGCGTAACGCCCTGAACGCCTGACGTAACGCACCGATACGTTCCTGTCTCGCGTCGCAATCCACCTCACTCATGTAACTCGCGATACGGTAGCGCGTTAGCGAACGCGACTACGGTTGCGATCGCTGGCCGCTGCATTGCTCCTCTCCTCCGTGCGGACCCTCACGGTCCGACGCCGCCCCTCAGCCGACAACTTGTCGAACTGCGAAGCGGCCCACGCCGAGGAGAAACTCATGCTTCGCTCTGCCCAACCGCTCGCGCTGATCCTACTCGCCATGACTGCCGCATGCAGTGACGATCCCACCGCGTCGGCATCGGTCGCCCGACCTGCAGGTGCGCGGTGTACGACGAGCATCGTAATCACCGCCGCCGCGCCACTCACGCTGCACATCACCGGCGTCTGCAACCGCCAGCACCTCGGACGGACCACCGTTGTGATCGACCAAACGGTTGACGGCACCGGGGTCATCACGGGCACCGTCACGTATGCCGCCGCGAATGGCGACCTGCTGAACAGCACGTTCAACGGGTATGTGACGTCGCCTCCGGGACCCAACGTGGCCTTCCGGGGAACAGAGACCTACACCGGTGGAACGGGACGATTCGCCGGAGCTTTCGGATCGAGCGAGCTCGAGGGCAGAGCGACCGTCAACTACGCCACAGGCACGGGCACCGGCGAGTACACCACCACCGGCTCGATCTCCTACTGATGCGTTTCCTCGCGGCGGTCGAGGTCTGCAATTCATGCAGACGTCGACCGCTCGCCAACCGTTCGGGGGGCGCATGAGTCACTATGACGCGATCATCGTCGGAAGCGGGCCCGGTGGCGCGATGGCCGCCGACGTCCTGGTGCGGAGTGGGCAGCGAGTGTTGATGCTCGAACGAGGCGACTGGGTGCGCCGAGGGCCCGAGAACCACGACGCCCGATCGGTCGGGATGTTATCGAAGCACTACTCGACGGCGACGCCGTGCCATGTCGACACAGACAGCGGGCGTCACCTCGCCGGCGCGTTCCACTGCGTTGGCGGTCAGTCCGTCTTCTATGGCGCCGTGGCATTGCGGTATCGCGAGACGGACTTCCTGCCCGACCCTGACACGGCGGTCGATTCGGGTGCCGAATGGCCTATCGGCTACGCCGATCTCGAGCCGCACTACATGCGCGCGGAGCAGCTCCTCGGAGTGTCGGGCGATGCCGGTGCCGATCCGACGGAACCCCACCGCGCG
>JANMSC010000267.1:0-13404 GCA_031388885.1 Gemmatimonadales bacterium
GGTGAGGGTGCCGGAATCTTCGTAGCCGACGTATCCCGGGGGTGCGCCAATCAGGCGCGACACCGAAAATTTTTCCATGTACTCCGACATGTCCACCCGGATCAGCGCGGTGGCATCGTTGAACAGGAACTTGGCCAGCGCACGCGCCAATTCGGTCTTGCCGACTCCAGTCGGACCCGAGAAGATGAACGAACCAATCGGACGATCCGGATCCTTGAGTCCTGCGCGTGACCGACGAATGGCTCGCGACACCGCACGAATCGCCTCATCCTGGCCGATCACCGATTCATGAATCTCGTCTTCCATCCGCAGCAACCGGGCTGCCTCGGCCTCCTGAATCCGCGTGACTGGAATGCCGGTCCAGCGCCCCACGATGAACGCGATGGCCTCTTCGTCGATCACCGGCCGCTTGGTCTGCCGTTCCTTCTCCCACTCTTCCTGCACCGAACGGATCTGTTGCTGCAGCTCGCGCTCGCGGTCACGCAGTGCGGCCGCCTTCTCGAAGTTCTGGTCGCGCACCGCTTCTTCCTTCTCGGCCGTGACCTTTTCGAGTTGGGTCTTGAGCTCGCCGACTTCTGCCGGCGGATGCTGCGACGCCAGGCGCGCACGCGCACCTGCCTCGTCGATCACGTCGATCGCCTTGTCTGGCAGGAACCGATCGGTGATGTAGCGGTCCGACATCTCTGCAGCCGCGCGGATCGACTCGTCGGGGATCGTGACGCGGTGATGGTCTTCGTATTTCTTGCGCAGTCCCTTCAGGATCAACACGGTCTCTTCCACGGTCGGTGGCTCGACCATGACGGTCTGGAACCGGCGCTCGAGGGCACCGTCTTTCTCGATGTACTTGCGATACTCATTCAGGGTCGACGCGCCAACGCACTGCAGCTCGCCGCGGGCCAACGCCGGCTTGAGCATGTTGGAGGCGTCGATCGCACCCTCGGCGGCGCCTGCGCCGACCAGCGTGTGCAGCTCATCGATGAAGAGCACGACGCTCTTGCTCTGTGCGATCTCGTTCATGACCGCCTTGAGGCGCTCCTCGAACTGACCGCGATACTTCGTGCCCGCAATCACGGCGGCCATGTCGAGCGACAGCACACGATGGTCGCGCAACACGTCGGGGCATTGCGCGTTCGCGATCAGCAGCGCAAGCCCTTCGACGATCGCTGTCTTGCCGACGCCCGGCTCACCAATGAGCACGGGATTGTTCTTCTTGCGGCGCGCCAGGATCTCCATCACCCGCTCGATCTCCTTCGCGCGCCCGATGGTCGGATCGAGGGCGCCTTCGGCGGCGAGCGCCGTGAGGTCACGGCAAAAATGATCCAGCGCCGGTGTCTTCGACTTCTTCTCGGCCTTGGGCGGCACGGCCTGCGGTCCTGACCCTTCGCCCTTCGACGCACCCCCAACCGGGAGCTGCGGCACGTCACTGCCGAGCAGCCGCAACGTTTCGGCGCGCGCCTGTTCGAGGGTCACGCCGGCATCCGTGAGCACCTGTGCGGCAATGCCCTTTTCCTCGCGCAGCAATCCGAGGAGCAGGTGCTCGGTGCCGACGTACGAATGGTTGAGTTCGCGCGCTTCCATCATCGCCAACTCGAGCACCTTTTTCGCCCGCGACGTGTACGGCAGTTCAGGGCCGGCGGCGGCGGCCGCTTTTCCCTTCTTCACCGTTTCCTCGATCTTCTGTTGAATGTCCTCGAGGTCGACACCGAGGTTGGTCAACACGGCGGCGGCGACGCCCTCACCCTCACGGATGAGGCCGAGCAGGATGTGCTCCGTCCCGACGTACGCGGGATGCAGTCGGGCCGCCTCTTCGCGGGCCATCTGCAGCACCTTGCGCACGCGGTCGGTAAAGTTGTAGCCGTTCATTGACGCTCTCCGTCTTCTGCTTCAAACATTCGCCGGACGAGTGCGGCCCGGTGCACCGGGAGCGCCTCATCGTCGAGACTCGTCCCGGCCGCCCGGGCCACGTGCGCACTCTGCGCAAGCACCAGCAACCGGTTCAACGTAAAGAGCGACACGCCGGGGAGGATACCCATGCCGCACCCAAGGCGGACACCGCTCAGCAAGTTCAGCAATTCCTCGAACGACAGCGCCCGCGCAAATCGCAGCAGGCCATACGCACGCCAGACCTTGTCGTCGAGCGCCGCTGGCGCATCGCGTCGCAACACGTCGCGCGCGCGCTCCTCGTATTCCATGACCTGACGGACGAGCCGACCCAGATGGTCGAGCAGCTCGCCTTCGGACTTGCCCAGCGTCGTCTGGTTGGACAGCTGGAACAGGTTGCCGAGGACTTCGCTGCCCTCGCCATAGAGGCCGCGATAGGTCAGCCCGACTTGCGCCAGCCCCTGCAACACCTTGGTGATTTCCCGGGTCAGCACGAGCCCCGGCAGGTGGATCAGGACCGACGCTCGCAGGCCCGTTCCGACGTTGGTCGGACAACTCGTAAGATAGCCGAATTCCGCGTGGAAGGCGAAGGAAAGTCGGCCTCCGAGCGCCTGATCTGTCGCATCAGTATCGCCGTACGCCGCCTCGAGCGCGAAGCCACTTCGCAAGCCCTGCAGCCGAAGGTGATCCTCCTCATTGACCATCACGCTGGTGTTTCGTCCGAGGAGCAGCGCGGCGCCGCTGCGCACCTTGCCGGCTGCATCGAGTCCCGCCAGTTCGCGCGATACCAGTTGCCGTTCGTGGAGCCAGAGTCGCGACTGGCGCGGCATCCCGTCGAGGCGCACCAGCGAGGCATCGGCGAGCACGGGGACGGCGGCCGCAGCCGTCTCGACCGCGCGGACGACGCTCTCGCGATCGAGCGCGGTGTTGCGGCCCCAGAACGGCTGCTCGATCAGGTTGCGCGCAAGCCGCACTCGGGTGGACACCACGAGGTGACTCATCGGACCGTCGGCCCGGAGCCACGGCATCTCGCTGTCCGGGACCACCGGGCCCGAGCCCGCTTCCGAGTCCATCATCCCTCCATGGCGCGCAGCCGGTCCCGCAGCTCCGCGGCGAGTTCGAACTGCTCCATGTCGATCGCCACCCGCAGTCGTTCGCGCAACGACGCCCGTTCACGCGCCGACGCCTCCAGAGGATCGGTCGGCGCACCAGGATCGGCGTAGCGTTCCCCACTGTGACGTGTGGCTCCCTGAAGCCGGCGGAGCAGGTCGCGCAACGGACGTTCGAAGGCCGTCCAGCAGGTCGGGCAACCTACCCGCCCGGATGCCCGGAAATCCTGCAGCGTCGCACCGCACTCGGGACACGCTTCGGCGCTGGCCGCGGCCGCTGCGAGGGGGGCGCCGCCCTTGCCCATCGCTGCCAGGAACGCGCCGAGCGGCGTTTGCGCCACTTCGGCCTCGGTCTCGACACCGCGTGCTGCGGCGCACTTTCCACACAAATGCACGGTCGTGACCTGATCGCCCACGATCTGGGTGAGATGCACCGCCGCATCGCGTTCGTGACACCCCTGACAGGTCGTCATGCCAACGCCTCGATCGCGTCTGCTGGCCGAAGGACACCATCCTCGAGCGCCAGCACGCGATCGGCCAGCGCCGCAAGTGCTCGGCTATGGGTGACGGCGACGATGGCCGTTCGCTCCACACGAGCAACCCCGGTGAGTAATTCGTGCATTCGCGCCGCTGTCGGCGGATCGAGGTTGCCAGTCGGCTCGTCGGCCAGCAGCACGGCTGGTGAGGTGACCATTGCCCGTGCGAGTGCGACGCGCTGCTGCTCGCCTCCGGACAACACGGTCACGCGAGACGTCACCCGTGAGGCCAATCCCATCCGCGTGAGCGCGGCATCGGCGCGCACCGCGGCGTCAGCGAACGGCACCTGCGCAATGAGGAGCGGCATCATCACGTTTTCGCGCGCCGTGAAGTCGCGCAAGAGGTGATGGAACTGGAACACGAAGCCGAGGCGACGATTGCGCAATCGTGCCAGGTCGTGACTCGCCATGGTGCCGTAGGCGGCGCCCTCGAGGCGGATGTCGCCGGCATCGGGGCGATCGAGTCCGCCCAGCAGATGGAGTAGCGTGCTCTTGCCGCAGCCACTTGCTCCAATGATTGCCACGAACTCTCCCGCCGCGACCGACAGCGAGACGCCGTCGAGCACGGTAAACGCCGCACCATCACCGCCGACGAAACGGCGCACCAGTCCGCCGGCGTCGAGTACGCTGGTCATTCAGCGCGGATCGCGTCTACAGGTGTGAGCCGCGCCGCGCGCGTCGACGGCAGAATCGTGGCCGCCACCGCGAGCGCGATGCTCGCGAGGACGATGACCGCCACGTCAACTGCCTCAACGTGCACCGGGAGATGGTCGATGAAATACACGCTGGCGTCGATCGTGATCCAGCCGGTTCGATCGACGATCAGCGCCACGGCAAGTCCGAGCACCAGCCCGATCGCGGTACCCACCATGCCGACGATCGCGCCCTGCGCAAGAAAGATTCGGGCGACGCCGCGCGGTGGCAGCCCCATCGCCTGGAGGATCCCGATTTCCCGGGTCTTGAACGCCACGACCATGGTGAGGGTGCCGACGATATTGAACGCCGCGACGATCATGATGCAGAAGATGACCAGCCCCATCGCGAGCTTTTCGAGCTCGAGGGCGGAAAAAAGCGTCGCGTTCTGCTCCTGCCACGTTTCGGTGCGATACTCCGGGCCGAGGATGGCACGGATGCTGTCGGCCACGAGCGGCGCTTGCCAGGGGTCAGCCACGCGCACCGCAATTCCCGACACCGTGTTGGAATCGAACCCGACGAAGCGCTGCGCCGACTCGCGATCCATCACCATGAATTCATTATCGTAGATGTACATCCCCGTCTCGAACACTCCAGTGACCACGACGGTCCAGTACACCGGTGTCGGGGTACCGGTCACGCGACTCACGCGGACCGATGCCGGCGCGACGACTCGCAGCCGGTCGCCCGGGTACACCGACAGGCGCCCCGCGAGGCGCGAGCCAACAGCCACGCCGGCGTCGACCGAATCGGTTGGCTCGACGCGGTGCAGGTCACCCTGCACCATCGCCGCCTCGAGGTTGGTGACCTCGCCCGTGCCAACGCCCGGCTCGAGCCCGGCGACCTTGGCCACCTCGGGATGACCGGCGCGGTTCATCAGCAACGTGACTCCGACAATCTCGGGCGCCGCGGCCACCACGCCCGGTACTCCACGAATCTGCTCAAGCCGCTCGCGCCACCCATCGAATGTCAGGTCCTCACCAAAGGTGAGCACATGCAGGTGTGGCGACGCCACAAGGATCCGGTCGCGCAGGTCATTGCGCAGCCCGTTCATGACACCAAGCACGATGATCAACGCGGTCACTCCTGCCGCGATGCCGCCGATCGCGATCAGCGTCTGCAGTGACGCGGTGCGCGTGCCGCGTTGTCCGCGGAGGTAGCGCAACGCGATCCGGCGCTCGAGCGCGGTGGGCCACCATCTCGTCATGTCGGCTCATCGCCTGCGGCCGCGGCGCCGTCGCCTTCCGGACGCATCGCCAGGAAGAGGATCACGTCACGAATGCTCGCTTCATTGGCGAGGAGCATGACCAGTCGATCGATGCCGACGCCGATGCCGCCCGTCGGCGGCATGCCGTATTCGAGGGCGCGGATGTAGTCGGCGTCGAATTGCTGTGCCTCGTCGTCGCCCGCGGCGCGCTGCCCCACCTGATCCTCGAATCGCGCACGCTGATCGTCGGGATCGTTCAGCTCGCTGAATGCATTGGCGAGCTCCCGGCCGAGCACGAAGAACTCGAAGCGCTCGGTGAGGCGCGGGTTCACTCGGTGTTCCTTGGCAAGCGGCGACAGCGCCTTCGGGTAGTCGAGCACAAAGGTCGGTTGCAGCAGCGTGGGTTCGAGCGTGACCTTGAACACCTCATCGAGCAGTCGCCCGCCCGACAGTGTTGCCGCTGACTCCCGGGGCTCGCCTCTCGACACCAGCAAGTCGCGCATCGCCGTCTCATCAGCGGTCAGCACGTCGAGGCCCGACACCGCACGCACGCCGTCGACAAACGACACCCGCCGGTACGGTGGCGTGAAGTCGAGGGTGACGCCCTGCCGCTCAAGGGTGAGTGCGCCGAGGGTATCGCGTACCAGGGAACTCATCAGGTCCTCGAACCGTGCCAGCACATCGTGGTAGTCGGCATAGGCCTCGTACCACTCGAGCATCGTAAACTCGGGATTGTGGGTCCGGTCCATTCCCTCGTTGCGGAAATCGTGACCGATCTCGTACACCCGCTCGAACCCCCCGGCGATCAGGCGCTTCAGGTAGAGCTCATCGGCAATGCGCAGGTACAGCGGCATGTCGAGCGCGTTGTGATGCGTCCGGAATGGGCGCGCCGATGCGCCACCGTAGAGTGGCTGGAGAATCGGCGTCTCGACCTCGAGAAAGCCCCGCTCGTCGAGATAGCGCCGGATGAACGCGATGACCCGAGCCCGCAAGCGAAACGTCTCACGCAATTCGGGATGCACCGCGAAGTCGGCGTAACGTTGGCGGTAGCGCACTTCGGGATCGGTGAGGCCGCCGTGCACGACCCTGGAGCCATCGTCAAGCGTCTCGACCTTGCCGCGCGGCAACGGTCGCAGCGACTTGGCCAGCAGGGTGAGGTCGTCGACCCGTACCGACACCTCGCCGGTACGGGTGCGGAAGAGCGTGCCTGCCACGCCGACGTGGTCGTCGAGGTCGAGCAACTCGACAACCGGCCACAGGGCAGTCAGCGCGTCACGCCGCAGGTAGAGCTGGATCCGCCCACTCGCGTCCTCGACGTGCGCAAACATGGTCTTCCCCTGGCCGCGCAGCGCGACGAGGCGCCCGGCCAGCGACACGGCCGGACCCTCCTCTCCCATGGCGTCGTCATACAGCGCGATCGCCTCCGACGCCGAATGGGTTCGGGCGTATCGGTAGGCAAATGCGCGGACGCCGAGGGCCTCGAGTTGCAACCGCTTGGTGCGTCGGCCCGCCTCGACGTGGCCGCGTTCGAGCGGATCGCTGGTCACGACGACTTCCCACCGAATCGCTTGAGGTAGGCCTCGATGAACTCATCAAGGTCACCGTTCATGACCGCCTGCACATCGGTCAGCTTGAGCTCGGTCCGGTGGTCGTTCACCATCGTGTACGGCTGAAACACGTACGAACGAATCTGGTTGCCCCAGGAGTTGTCGGTCTTGGTGGCTTCGACCAGCGCCTTCGCGGCGTCCTGCTCCTCGAGCTTTCGATTGTAGATCGCGGCACGCAACATCTTCATCGCCGTGTCCCGATTCTTGAATTGCGACCGCTCCTGCTGGCACGTCACGACAAGCCCGGTGGGTTCATGCGTCAACCGGACCGCGGACGACGTCTTGTTGACGTGCTGCCCGCCGGCCCCTGATGCACGATAGACGTCCATCCGGATGTCCTCCTCGCGCAGGTCAACCTCAATCGTGTCGTCGATATCCGGGTACACGAACACCGAGGCGAACGACGTGTGCCGCCGGGCCTGGGAGTCGTATGGTGAGATCCGGACAAGCCGGTGAACCCCCTTCTCCGCCTTGAGAAACCCGTAGGCGTACTGGCCAGTGATCCCGAGCGAGACCGACTTGATCCCCGCTTCTTCGCCGTCCATTCGATCGAGCACCGACACGCCGAGGCCCTTCCGCTCCGCCCAGCGGACGTACATCCGCATCAGCATCTCGGCCCAATCCTGTGATTCGGTGCCGCCCGCGCCGGGATGGATCGTCAGGATGGCGTCGCGACCATCGTCCGGCCCCTGAAGCATCGTCTGCAACTCGAGCGATTCGAGCTCGCGCGCCGCGCGATCCAGGTCCTGTTCAAGCTCAGCGGCCAGCGAGGCGTCGGGCTCGGCGTCGAGGAGCTCGATCAGGCCAGCGCCGTCATCGAGGCGCGTCACGAGATTGAGGTACGGCGTGATCCAACCCTTCAGCGACTTGATTTCCTGCACTTGCTCCCGGGCGCGACCGCTGTCGGCCCAGAATGCGGGGTCGGCCTGCCGAGTCTCGAGATCGTGCAACCGGGCCAGCTTGCGATCCAAGTCAAAGAAAGTCTCGGAGTTCGTTGATGCGTTGTTTCATTTCGGCAATGCGTTCGATGAGCGAGGCCATGCGTTGTGGGTCCCGGTTGAGTCTGGGGGGCAAGATAACTGGCGGCCGAGGCGAGACGCTGCGACCCGTTCAACCCGTCGTTCCACCCGCACTCACCCAAACAACTGCCGCCCCTCCGCCAGGATCTCATTCAACGCATCAGTGAAGTACGGCGTGGTGTTCGCGACGTCCTCGCCCACCTGGTCGGCGTACTCGTCCCAGCTCTTCCGGATCTCGTCGGCGAACAGTTCCTTGAGGGTGCCGTCGGCGAGACCTCGCTGACGCTTGTCGGGGTGGTACACGACCAAGTCGGAGATCAGCGCCCGCGCGAGCCGACGCGCCCGCGCCGACGGGTCCTGCTGCAGGAACGGGTTACTGAAGCGTCCGGCCGCCCGCGCCGCGTCCGGACTCGGCGCGGGTGGTGCAGACGCCGGCATGGCCGGCCGGGGGGCCTCGAAGGCCTTGGGCGGCTCTGGCGTCCATGGTGGCGGCGCTGGAGGGGGCGGCGGGGGCGCGTGGTGCGGAGCGGGAGGGGTTGGTCCGACCGCCGCCGCAGGCTCGGGCATTGGCTCGGGCGCCGGCCCGGCTGCCGTCCTCGGTTCAGGCGCGGCAAGCGTGGCCTGTCTCGGGTCGGGTGGCACCGCCGGACCGGCGACGGCAGGACGACGTACGGCGATCAGGCCGCTGCAGACTGAGCATCGGGCTCGTACGCCACGCTCCGGCACCTTGGCCGGATCGACGCGGAAGACGGTGGCGCAACTGGGACAGGTGACGTTCATCGGTTCCTCATGGGCTGCGGGCATCGCGCCCGCCGGGGCCGCTGCGCAGGTCGTGATCGCCGCGACGGCGATCAACCACGAACACCGAGCCCGGGAGTGTCTTGGCGTAGCTCTTCATCTCGGTCGCGAGTTCGCTGACTTGTGCCGGGTGGGTGAAGGTTCGATGGTGATTGGTCACCACTCCGATCGACAGCGTCATCAGTGGAACACGGTGCAACTGGCCCCGCCGATCCTTGCCGAAGAAATAACCTGCTCGCCGGTCTTGCTCGCTGTACTGGAGCGGAATCAGCTGATCGAACACCTCGAGGATCTCGGTGCACGCTGCAGCGTAGCCATCGAGTGGGGTGATGAAGATGAAGTCATCTCCCCCAATATGCCCGACGAAGCCTTCCGACCCCAGCGTCCCGCGGACGACGTCGTGCAGAAATCGCGACAGCAGGTAAATCACCCGATCGCCGTCGTAGTAACTGTATCGGTCGTTGAACTCCTTGAAATGATCGAGGTCGGCGTAGCAGACGGCGAACTGCACCCCCGACTCGAGTCGGCGCCGAATGTTGCGCTCGATTTCGGTGGTCCCCGGAAGTCGGGTCGACGGATGCACCGCCACGTCGCGCTCGGTGCGCACCACCAGCGCATCGAGTCGCGCCCGTTGCTCG
Source organism: Gemmatimonadales bacterium (assembly GCA_031388885.1). Classification (GTDB taxonomy): domain Bacteria; phylum Gemmatimonadota; class Gemmatimonadetes; order Gemmatimonadales; family GWC2-71-9; genus Palsa-1233. Next base: position 9,489 of record JANMSC010000267.1, read on the forward strand.
GCCGGGACGAACAGCGGCGTGAGAATCTCGTCGGCGCCCGCCCGGTACCACTCGACGATTGCATCGGCGTCATGCGTTGCCATCAACACAGTGACCGGCACGATGGCGGTGAACGGATCGGACTTCAGCCGCTCGACCATCGCCATGCGGTCGGGACAGCGTTCGGGGGCATCGACAAAAATCAGCGCGCCGCGACCCCGGAGGACGAGGGCCTCAACATCCTCGGGCCGCTCGTGCGCCTCAATCGCGAGCTCGCGCGCCGCCGCCCAGCGCTCAATGAGCGCCGGCGGCGGACGGTCAACGGAACCGCAGTAGAGGAGGATGTGCCGCTGGACCACGCCGGCTCTCCGGGAGAAGGAACGAAGCGAGATGCGCGCGCCCCGCCGAACACACGATCAAATAAACCACGCCGCCGCTGCGACCATGGCGTACAACGCAAGCAGCTGCACGCCCTCAAACCAATGCGACTCACCGTCGAGGGTAATGATGGCCGACGTGACCACCGCAATGGCCAGCCCAGCTACCTCGAACGGTGGGAAGACGAGGTTCATCCCCGGCGTCCCGAGGAACGCGCCCGCAAACACCAGCAACGGTGCCACCAGGAGCGCAATCTGCGTGCTCGACCCCAGCGCGATCTGGAACGCGAGGTCGGTCTTGCCGCGGTGTGCCGCAACCACCGCCGTCCCATGCTCCGCCGCGTTGCCGATGATCGGGATCACGATCAGCCCGAGGAACGTTTCCGACACTCCGAGGGACGCGGTGACCGGACCCACCGCGTGGACCAGGATCTCCGACATCGCTGCGACGCCGACCGTCGCAATCGTGAGCACGCCAACCGCCTTCTTGACAGACCACGCCGGGCCACCGAGCGCGTGCATCTTGTCGCCACTCTCGTTGAATAACGGCCGATGGGTCCGCAACACGAAAAGGAGTGACAGGAGGTAGGTGATGATGAGGATCGTCGCGACGGCTTCGGAAAAGTAGAGTTCCTTCAGGGCGGCGGCGTCCGGATGCACCGAGTGGAAGATGGCCGGGAACGCCAGTCCGGCCACGGCGAGGGCCAGCATCGCGGAGGCCATGCCCGCGTTGGTGCGATTGAACTGTACCAGGGATGACTTGCGCCCGCCCGCGATCAGCGAAAGCCCGAGAATCAGCAGCAGGTTGCCGAGAATACTGCCGGTAATCGACGCCTTGACGAGCTCGACATACCCTTGGCGGAGCGCAGCCAGCGCGATGATGAGTTCCGCCGCATTGCCGAAGGTGGCGTTGAGCAGCCCTCCAAGGGTCGGACCGGTGCGTTCGGCGAGGTGCTCCGTGGCCTTGCCCATCAGCCCGGCGAGCGGCAACACGCCAACGCATGCAACGATGAACGTCGCGAGGGGGTCGGCGTGGCTGAAGTAGAGCCACACGGCAATCGGAATCGCGAGATACAGCACCGACAGCAGTGAGAAGCGACGCGCTGGCGCGGGCAACGGCAGCATCACCGGCGCTGGACTTGGCGTCGGCCGCGGGCGCTCAGGCGCGCGTGGCAGCGCGATGAAATCGGTGTCATCGTTATTGGAGCGACGTGACGTCCCGCGATCCGTGCCCTCGACCTTGCGCCCGACACCGGACGTCGGATCAGCGCGCGGTGCGCGTTCCGATCGTTCCGGCCGGGCATCACGTTCGGCGCGCTCAGCCCGTACTGGCGGCGTACTGCGTTCAGCGGTGAGGGTACGAAGCTTCGACGGCTTGAGGTCATGCTCGCTCAGCGCGCGGGCGACGAATCCGCGCGGCTCCTTGATCATCGCGAGCATCACGTCGTCCGGTGTCGGCTCGCCGCGGCCAGCGGTGGTTGCCTCTTCGGTCGCGAGGTCGATCACGCGCTGCGCCTGCGACGAGAGGGCGCCGGGGTCTGCGGCCGGGCCGGGGCCACGCCGCCGCGCCTTGGCGGTTCCGAGCAGGGTGCGAAACGTGTCCGGCGTGAGGCCGGCCGCGCTGCACGCGTCTGCGATGGGCCCGCGTGCGGTCACGAGCCAGGCCAGCAACAAGTGCTCGGTGCCGACGAAGTCGGCGTCGAGTGCCGCGGCCTGTTCGGCAGCTACGGTGCGGAGTTGGTCAAGGGCGGACACGGAGGTCAGGTGAGGGGCTTGGCTTCGTCGATGAGCATGATCGGAATGTCGTCCTCGACCATGTACATCAGGTGACACGCGTGACAGATCAGCGCCTCAGCGGGCCCCTCGCGGTGCTCGAGGTCGCCCTTGCACTTGGGACACACCAGGATGTCGAGCAGCTCTGCGGGTAGCGACATCAGCGGGACTCGTCGTCGGGAACGGGAAAACCGAATCGAGCAAGCGCGGTGGCATTGCGACGCCACTTGGGCAGCACCTTGACCCAGGTCTCGAGATACACTGGCTCGCCGAGCAAATGCTCGAGACGGGCGCGGGCATGCGCACCGATCTTTTTCAACGTGGCGCCCTTGTGCCCGATCAGGATGCCCTTCTGCGATTCGCGCTCGATGAACAACGTCGCCCGAATGTACACCGGCTTCGGGTTCTCACGGAACTCATCGACTTCCGCGGCGAACGAATACGGCACTTCCTCGCCGAGCTCGTTGAAGGCGCCCTCGCGCAGGTACTCGCCGACGAAGAATCGAACCGGCTGGGTACCGATGTCCTCAGGGTCGTGACCGAACGGGGCCTCGGGAAGCAGCGCGCGAATCCTGACGAGCAGGTTGCGGATGGACGCCGGGTCATCGGTCGCGGTCACAACGGCGGCGGCCGCCAGTTCGTTGCGGCGGACCGGCGCAACCATGTCGCCCTTGGTGTACACGGGTAGTACCTGCGCGGTGAACCGCGGTGCGTCAGGGACCAGGTCGGCAAACGCCGGCGCCGGTGCTTCTGGTGCCGGGTGCAGGTGCACCACGACGTGGACGGTGCGCAGGGCGTCGAGGGCCATCTGGCGCATGCTTTTCTGCATCAGATACGCGGGGTCGAGCAGGCCGGGGAGATCAACAATAACCATCTGCGTGTCGCCCTCGGTGTGAATGCCGGTCACCGGGATGCGGGTGGCCTGGGCCTTGGGTGAGACCATGGCGAGCGGGGTCTGGAGGATGGCATTCAGGAGCGAGGACTTGCCCACGTTGGGGCGTCCGGCGAGGGCGACGTGGCCGAAGCGGGTGGACATGGGGGAAGTATAGCCGCCAGCGGCCGCCGTCAGGCGGCAGGATGCGGGCCGTGAGCCGTCAGCTGCCGCCGTCAGGCGGCAGGATGCAGGCCGTTAGCGGCCCGGTGCGATAACCAAACACGAAAGCCGGACTCCACAACGGAATCCGGCTTTCAATGGGGTGGCTGACGACGGTCTACTCTCCCACGACCTCTCAGTCGCAGTACCATCGACGCTACAGGGCTTAACTACCGTGTTCGGAATGGGAACGGGTGTGGCCCCTGCGCGCTGGTCGCCAGCCATATCTGTGGTGACAGATTTGGCAACTGAAGAATGGGATGATGTGACGGGGGAAAAGAATACCGAGTAAAAATTGGGAGAGATCAAACTTCACGGGCGATTAGTACGGCTCGACTGAAGTGCTTGCGCACCTTGCATCTGCCGCCTATCAACCTGGTAGTCTCCCAGGGCCCTTGAGGGGTCTTAAGACCCAGGAGTGTTCATCTTGGGGACAGTTTCCCACTTAGATGCTTTCAGCGGTTATCTGCGCGCGACATCGCGACCGGGCGATACCCTTGGCAGGATAGCCCGTACACGAGGGGTCGCTTCGTCCCGGTCCTCTCGTACTAAGGACGACGTCCCTCAACACTCCCACGCCCACGACGGATACAGACCGAACTGTCTCACGACGTTCTGAACCCAGCTCATGTACCACTTTAACCGGCGAACAGCCGGACCCTTGGGACCTTCTCCAGCCCCAGGATGTGATAAG
>JANMSC010000276.1:0-5393 GCA_031388885.1 Gemmatimonadales bacterium
CCACCTGAAACGTCCTGATGCGCAGCGCACCGCCCAATGGCATCGCATCGCGGGCGTTGACCACAAGATTGAGCATGACCTGCTCGACCTGACCAAAGCCAGCGTTCGTGCAAACTGGGGCGACAGCAGTGTCGATCGTAATCGAGATGAACGGTCCAGCCAGCCGGTCGAGCAGCGGCCGCATCCGGGTCACGACGTCACTGAGGTCGATCGTTGTGGGACGCGCGAGTTCCGGTCGGGAAAACGCCCGCAGTTGGCGGGTGACCGCAGCGACCAGCCGCATCGACTCACGGATGTCAACGATCCGGTCGTACGCCGGGTGGGTCGGCGGGATTTCGGCGAGCAATTGGCGGGCGGTGGCGCCTGCGTCCTCGACCAATTCGCCGATGTCGCGTGAAATCCCGCCAGCGAGGCGGACGACCGCGTCCATTTTTTCGACGTGGCGCTGCCGCGTCGCGACGGACTCGTCGGGGTGGGTCGGTGCGAACATGGGCGAAGTCACGTGATGGTGTTCGCGGCGTGCGGGATGCCGGCGGGGGACCGGGACGCTCGTCGCATTCAGCGAGGTCAAACGCAAGCCGTGGGCCGACACCACCCAGCCCCGCGCCGATTATGTAAGTTATTGTTACTATGGATGTTACCACGCCTGTCCCGGTTTGGTTCCGCCGCCCCCGAAGACCTGATGTCGCGACCCGACGCGGCGGTGCGACAGTCGATCGTGACACTATGGCGCGTCGGGCGACGTGCATGAATCGTCCCTTGTGCTGTCTTTAGTGACGGCGCATCGTTGAGAATCCCAGTCGGAGTTGCCCCTGCGAATCGACCGTCGTCTCCGTGTGCTCCTGCTCGCGATCGCCCTGGCAGGCGTCGGCTGGCTGGTGTATGCCAATCGTTGGCGTTTGGGCAGGCATGCCGTGGAAATTGCCGACCCGGTCGTGCGCAAATGGGCCGCACGCGAAGTCGCCAGGCTTTCCGACGGCGCCTACCGCCTGACGGCAAGCACGATCGTCGTCAACGAAGCGGCGCGCAGCGTCCGCATCGACACGGTGATCATCACGACCGACCTCGCGGTCAACGGACGACGCGCCGTGCCGCTCCCGGCGATGACCCTCCGCTTCCGCAACTGTGCGCTGCGCGGTATCGACATCACGCGCCTGACGGCCGGAAGTGGGCTGCACGTTGCGGCCGCCGGGTGTGACTCGGTCGCCATCGCCGCAGAAGTGCCCCGCCCGACTGCGGTGAAGCCGACCGACAGCGATGGCGGCGCGTTCCTGTCATTGCGCGGCGACCTTGACCTCCCCCGCGAGATCCCGTTTATCCGCGTCGATACGGTGTCGTTTCCCCAGGTGGCACTGGACGTCGGTATCACGGGCCGAGCCGGACGACGGATGGCGATTGGCTTCGACCGACTGGCAGTGCGCCTCGATTCCATGCACTACGATCCGCGACAGAAACGTCAGGCTCGTCGGACACTGTTCAGTCGAGACGCAACCGTCTCGCTCGAGGGATTCGAGGGAAGCCGCGAAGCCGCCAATCGCCTCGCGCTCCGCCACCTTTCGGCGGGCCTCGCCAATGGCACGCTGCGGCTCGACGGGTTCGAGTATGAGCCGCTCCCTGGACCGTTCGCTGATTCCCTCGGGTTCACCGCCCTCTCGGTGGGGAGCCTTGCGCTTGACGAGGTGGACTGGCGTGGCTTCCTCACCACCGGCGATATCGCCGTCGGTCGGATGACCCTCGATAGCGTCGTCGTGAGTGTTTCGCCCACCGGCTCCGCCACGCCCCGAGCCGAACCGGTACCGATGGTCCGCCCACTCCGACCCCCCCTAGCGGTCACGCTTCGCACGATCGGACGCGCGGTTCGCCTCGACACCCTGGCGCTGTCCAACGTCACGCTGGTACAGCCTGAACTGTCGAGCAGTTTCCGCACGACCACCACCCTCGACACCATGCTCGTCGCCAACGTCGCGTTCAGCGATGATCCAGCATTGTGGAACGGCCCGCACCCGATCGGCCGAGTGACGGTGGACGCGAAGGGCGTGCTCCGACGCAACACCAGTGGCGAGCGGTTGGCGTTGCGTTCTCTGGTGGTCGACCTCCCGGCCCACAGCGCACGCGCTGCCGACCTCAAGATCGGACCGGAGGGCACCGACGCCGACTTCCTTCGCCGCACGCGTTGGCGCAAGGATCGGGTCACTCTCGCAGCCGACTCGGTAACGATCACCGGCGCCGACTGGAACAGCTACCTGCTGCGCGATGCCTACCGGATCCGGCGCGCTGCAGTGACCGGCTTCGCGTTCGACATTTTTTCCGACAAAGGCAAGCCGTCGCGTGGCCGACGCGAGTCCCACGTCACGCCACAACAATCGGTGCAGGCCACCGGGCTCGACGTGACGATCGACACGATCACACTGGCCGGGCGAATGACGTATCGCGAGCGGAAGGCCGAGGCGAGCCGTCCGGGTGCGATAGTGTGGGATGGCCTGCGCGCCACGATGCTCAACTTTTCGACCGATCCTGCGCGGCAAACCGACTCGACGCCAACGCGTCTCGTGGCCGATTCCAGACTCATGGGACGCGGCGCATTTCATGTCGACATCAGGATGCCGCTGCTGGCGCCCGACTTCCGGATGACGTTCAGCGGGCGGCTAGGCGCGATGCCCGCCACGGCGTTTGCGCCATTCCTCAGCGGCGCGACCAAGGTGTCGTTCTCCGCAGGGCAGATCGAATCGATCGCGTTCAACGCACGGGTGCAAGGCGGCGTGGCGCGCGGCACCATCGTGCCGCGCTGGCATGGCCTGATCGTCGAGGTTCCTGGCGTCGCGCGGAAGGGACTGCTGTCGGGGGTTCGTCGCACCCTCGCCAAAATCGCCGCGAACGAGTTCATGCTCAACGGAGACAACACCACCGGAGGGTCGAAGCCGCCGGAGAACGGCGTGATCTACCAGCGGTGGACACCGCAGCGCACCTTGCCGCAGTTCCTCTGGTTCTCGCTGCGGGATGGGTTGTTGCCGATTTTGGAGAAGTAAATCGACGATCGATGATCGATGATTGATCATCGATCATCGATCACCGGGTCGGCCTCGCTACTGCGGAATTTTCTCATTGACCGTCGGAAACGCGGCGAGCGGGTACGTCCCGATTTTCTCTGCCGTGTAGGCACTCGCCCAGAAGTCGGGCGGACCGTCGCTGTCGGGAACCTTGTTGCTCACGGGCTTCAGGGCGCGCTTCAGGTACGCGGCGATATCCTGGAGCTCCTGATCCGCCATGTAACGGAACGCGATCCACGGCATCGGCACCGCGAGATACTTTGGGTTCGCCGGAAAGTTGCCCTCTCCCGGTGTGTGCGATGTGATATCCACGTCGGGCGTCTCGCCCGGTCGCAGCCCGAACCGGAGCGCATTGAAAATCTGTCGCTCAGTAAACCGGCCAGTACCGGTAAGATTGTCGGGCGTGAGGTTGCGGGGCCGGGTGATGAAGGGGCCGATGTTGAACTGCTGCGTCGTGTCGCGCAATCCCTGGAGGAAGCCTTCGCTCGCCGGATTGCCGTCGCCGCCGTGGCAACCCCCGCAATCATGGTGAATCACGATGAGACGCCCCCGCATCGGATCGGCATCGAGGAATCGGCCCTCGGCGTCAACGACGCGGGAGGCGGCACCGGCGGGGCTGGCCGCGAGGCCTTCCCTGTTGCTCAGCACAATGACACCGAGGCATGCTGCCGCCACCACCGGAAGCGACCATCGGCCGATCGACTTGCGCTGCACACTCGTCATGGTGATCTCCGTTCAGTGATTTCGAGAACGCCCATCATCCCGTGATCTTCGTGATCGAGGATGTGGCAGTGGAACATCCATTTTCCCGCAAAGTCGGTGTACTTCACGATAAAACGCGCGGTCTCGTGCCGGGGCACATTGACGACGTCCTTCCAGCTCCGGTACTTCTCCGGGATGCCGTTGCGGTCCAGAACCTGGAACTCAAAGCCGTGCAAATGGAACGGATGATCCATCCCGACCAGGTTCTCCACTTCCCAGATCTCGGTGGCGCCGAGCTGCGTGCTCACATCGATCCGGTTCATGTCCATCTTCTTGCCGTTGATCATGCCCTGGCTCAGCGACATGACCCGGGTGGCGGTGGCGTGCGCGGGATCGAGCGGCGGCACGTAGCGCAACGTGGCCGGGATGCGCGGCGGCGTCACGGCGCGCTCGGTGGTGTAGCGGAGCGTGAGCAGGTCGCGCGACTCCTTCCATTCGAGCGGACGGGTCTGCGGGATGTAGCGATCGTACGGGAGCGCCCGCAGCGTCGTCACGCTTCCAGGCGCGCCGGTCGCCCGCACCAGCACTTCCACCCGCTCGGCGGGGGCCACGAGGAGCTCGTTCACCTCGATCGGATGCTCGAACAGGCCGCCATCGCTGCCGACGTGCAACAGCGTGTGACCAGGGATGGCGAGACGGTAGATCCGCCCCGCCGACGCGTTGATGACACGCCAGCGTTGGATCTCTCCACTCCGTACGGTAATCGTCGGCATCACCTTGCCGCTGACGAACACCACGTTGCCTTCGCGGCCGTTCTCCTCGTCGAACCGGCCAGCAAGCGAATGCCGCGCCGGCAGGTCTAGCGATCCGTCCGGCTGGAATCGATTGTCGGCGAGCACGACCACCTGTTCGACGAGCGAGCGCGGCAACGGATCGTCGGCGGCACGCACGATGAGCGCCCCGTACAGCCCCCGCGCGACTTGATGACCGGTGCGATGGTCGGGGTGCGGATGATACCAATAGGTACCGGCGCTGCCCATTGGCACCGTAAAGGCATAGTCGAAGGTCGTGCCCGGTGCGATGGGGTGGTACGGGCTACCGTCGGCCGTAAACGGAAGGCGCATCCCGTGCCAGTGGATCGTGCTCGGTTCGTCGAGGCGGTTGCGGAAGTGCACGATCACGCGATCGCCCTCCTTCACCTCCAACGTCGGACCCGGGAGGCGCCCGTTATACGCGAAGACATCGGTCGGGCCGCCGACGACGAGCGACAGCCGCGCAGGCGCTGCCGTGATCGTGACCTCAACAGTGCGCGGCGCCGACGATTCGTTGTCGAGCACGTCCGGACTGATCGACCCGTCCGCACGTGAGGCGCTCGGCACGCGATCAGGGACAACAACAACGAGTGGAAAAGCGAGTGCGGCAATCAGTGCCAGGCGGGGTGCCCGGTGGCTCATCAGTCAGCCTCCGCGAGGGGACCGTCGGCCTTCACGGTCGCACAAATCCGCCGCCGCGTCAAGGGTCGCGCGAGGCAATGGAACTGTCGGCGACGGGTGGGTGTTGTAACATTCAACCAGAAGCGAGATGCGAGATGCGGGACAACGATGCAGGCATGACTCATGACCTGCAGCCCAAGGGGAGTTTCGG
>JANMSC010000302.1:0-3466 GCA_031388885.1 Gemmatimonadales bacterium
AGGTCGGCGTGTTCATCTCCACCAACACCGACCAGGGGGGTGCGATCAGCTTCCAGGCCTTCCGGATCGCCTTCCTCGACCACTACTACCCGGAGCAGATGTCCGTCATCACGCCGACTCAGAGTGCCAAGCTCACCTCAAAGCGTTACGCGGGGGAATACGTCTTCAACCGGACGAGTTACTCCACCTATCAAAAGGTGGCGGGCTTGTTCGGCAGCATTCCCGTAACGGCAATGGACGACGGATCGTTGCTGCTCGACACTCCCTTCGGCGGCATGCGCGTCGTGTCGGTCGATTCGCTCCTGTTCCGTGACGTGAACAGCGGCTCGCTCGTGGCGTTCCGCGCCGATGCTCGCGGCAACATCACGCACGGCTTTCTCGACGCCGCGCCGATGATGGTGTTGGACAAGATGTCGCCGCTCGAAGCGCCGTCGCTGCATCGTGTGATCCTGATCGCCGGGCTGCTGATGTTCGTCGTCGTGATCCTGACGGCGGTGATCCGATTCTTCATCCGGAACACTCCCGGCCGACCGCTGGTGCCCAAGGTCGTGGCCAGCGGCCGCCGAGCCATGGTGTGGGCGGGTCTGTCCATGCTGGCCTTCCTCGCATCGGTGGCGGCGATCATGTCGAAACCCGGCGCGATCTTCGCCGACACCCCGACCTCGCTCAAGGTGGCATTGGCGCTGCCGGTGATTAGCGCGTTGCTGGCGCTGTGGGCCGCGTGGCTGGCATTCGTGCAATGGCGTTCGGGCGAAGGCACCATCTGGATGCGCCTCCGTCACACGGGCGCAGTGATGGTCGCTCTCGTCTTCTTCTGGTCGCTCAACACCTGGAACTTGCTGGGCTGGCGAGTTTAGCGCGTGGCGGCTGCCGCGATCTGATATATGACGCCGGGGTGCTACTGATACGAGCAGCACCCCGGCCACGCTCACCCGCTACCCCACTGCTCCCGCCGCCGTCGCCGCAGCAATCTCACGCAGCGCTCCGGTCTTCACGTCGTAGATGTAGCCGTAGATCGGGATCGACTTGGGCACCAGCGGATGTTGCCGTATTCGCGCGACATCCTCCGCCACTGCGGCTTCGGGCTCCGCGACCGATAGCCACTTGACGTAGCGGCCCTCGGACGAGCCTGGACCACTACCGACGTCGCGGAAGCCGGACGGCGTGAGCTCGGCGGTCTCCAAGCTGCTCGCGAGCAGATCGCCCATGAGCACGTCGGTGAAGAACTGCATGCCGCAGTTGGTGTGGTGTACCACGAACCACTCGCGTGTTCCAAGCAGCTTGTAGGAGATGATGAGCGACCGAATGGCGTCGTCGCTCGCACGGCCACCGGCATTGCGGATCACATGCGCATCTCCCTCTGCAAGTCCCGCGTACTTCGCAGGATCGAGCCGCGCGTCCATGCAGGTGAGAATGGCGAAGCGGCGGGCGGGAGGCAGTGCAAGCGCGCCCTTGTCGCCAAACGAGGCGGCATAGGCGGCGTTGGCGGCGAGCACTTCGGGAAGGACGCTGGACATGAATCACTCTCAGGGTTGAGGACAGCAAAAGGCCCCGGCGCGATGCCGAGGCAGAGGGCGTGGAGCGAAGTTATCGCGTCTCGCGTCTCAACGCCGGCCGCCCAGCACGGGCGCGTGCGCACAACACGCGCAGGCCTCGGCGAGGCAGGTGGCGCAACACGGCGGCAGCGAACGATGCATGCCTGATTCTAGGCTCGTTCGCCGCAACCGTCAATCGTTCAAGCACGCCACGCCGCTGCCGCCGGCCCGGGCGGAGCGATTCGCCCGTCTGTGCGGTTCGCAGCGTGTCCGGTCTGCGGTGCCGCGAGGCGTCGCCTCCCGGTGCTGGCCCGAATCGGGTCCACCGCGCACACCGAACCGGCCCCGACCGGTGAGCCGAGGCGCGCGCGCGGACGTTCAGGGGGCGGGGCGCGAGAGTGGCGGCCGGTTGTCGTGTCGCGCCACGGGCTGCGGGCGAGATGGTCGACGGCGGGCTGCGCGCGCCGGGCCGAGCGGACGCGCGGGTGCGGAGGTGCGTCAGGATCTGATCGATCACAGCGGCCTGCGTGATGAACGCCACGATCCGCATCGGGCCGCAGCATTGGGGGCACGCGAGCGGGTCGACCTCGAAGATCTGTTGCAGCAATGCACTACGGCCGTCGAGGCCATTCATCGACACCGCTTGGGCCGCATCCGTTAGGTGACGTGCTCGACCCCGGCGCACGCGGTGCCGCCCCCCGAGGCGACCTCGAAGGGCTTGGTCGGACGCTACGGCACCATCGCGCTCGCTGCGCTCACCACAGCCCGCTCGACTGCGTAACGTCGCGTTACTCGGCACGCAGGGTCTGTCAGGAGCAATACGGATACGGTGGTACCCCCTCAACGTATTCCACGTTTGGATCGCCCCGCAGCGCGGCGACGGAGCGATCGGGGATCAGACCACCGAGAGCGTTGATTGCGTCGAAGCGGTATTCAACTCGGCCGCCCAACTCACGAAAACGACGTTCTCCCTCCACGTACGAGTACGGGCGGCGATACCCGACTGCTATGGGCCAATCGTAGCGGCGCGGATCCAGCACATACAAGATCGAAACAGATGGAGCGCCCACCGCTAGACTCCGAACGTTTTTCGTGGGGATCCGGACTCGCGCGGCGGGGAAGCGAAACGTGTACAGGATCTGCCCGCCGTGCCTCTTGATCAGGTCCCGGTATGCTGACGTGAGGCGGTCCATGGGGTCCGCAGGGCCGACGCGTCCGAACGACACGTCAATGAGGATCCGAGAGTCCGAGGGGGCGGGGACAGGCCGGAGCTGGCGATTCACAACAACGCTGTCCACCCAGGTCCCGCACAGGTATCGCGAAACAGGCGCGCGCAGCGCCAACGTATCCAAGCTCTTGTCGCGTGGCGGTAGCTGATAGCCGTCTGATCCGGAGACCAAAGAGCAGGCGCTGAGCAGGAGCGGCCAAAGTACATATAGCGACCGATGCGTCTCTGCAGCACGTTTGCTGCCGGAAGCCACAGCCCGCGACATAGGCGCACCAAGGCGTCGACCCCGCTCGCGCTTACGGCCGCGACGTAGTAAGAAACGCTCGCTCACGGCCAAAGTGAACACGCTTGATAGTCGGCCACGTCGTTTCGTCGTCCCGATGCCGAGGTACACCCTGCTGCATCCATTCCTGTTTGGCTGTCTGGCACTAGGCCTTCACGCATGTGCGCAAGTAGCGTCCGCGCAATGCGAGCAGTCCCCCCCTTCGATCCCCAGCAGGAATCTCAGCGAGCGGCCGGTCTTTCAGCTCGATTCTGACGACGGCCCTACTTCGTTCAACGGCATCGTAGGAGTCCACCGAGATGCGCGCGGACGAGTTTTGGTTGCCGACGCGTCGCAGGAGATCCGAGTCTTTGGACCTACCGGCGCATTCCTCAGGAACTTGTCGCGCAAAGGCCAAGGCCCTGGGGAGCTCACGAACAT
>JANMSC010000305.1:0-1825 GCA_031388885.1 Gemmatimonadales bacterium
CCAATAGAGCCGACCCCGGGCGTCGGCAAAGCGTGGGGCGCTTCCGCCGATGCGCATGGTGCCTCCGCCGGGCCCACCGGGAGACCCCGCCGATTCGGTGACGATGAAGTTGCCCGGCTTCCCGTTAGGCAATACGACCAGGAGCCGCGAGTTGAGCATGTCGTAGACGCCCGACGAATCGCCGGGAAGAGGGACCAGTCGCATGGGGAGTGCGTACTCGCCCGGTCCGCTCCCTTCGCGACCCACCTTGGTGCCGATGCCGGTCTTGAAGTCCACCAGCTGCACGATTTTGTCGCGGGCGTCGATGACGACGAGTCGCCCGTCCTTGAGTTCGCGCACGCCGCCCACGTTGGTGAAGGGTTCGGCGAACTCGGCGTCGGGTTTGCTGAGGGTGCGGACGGTTTGGGCGAGTGACAGGGAGGGGAGGAGGCCTCCCATCGCGAGGACGAACGAGTATGCACTACGATGTAGCATGGGACGGACTCTCGCGCGAGGGTGGAGTTGGTCCCGGTGCGATGCGCGTGGCGTTCGCGCACGCTCGCACCGGTGATTTGGACCCGACGAGCGATTAGTCGCGACGTTCAGTGGAATGGTTTACGACGAGCGTCGACGGGGGGGTGTAGGTTGCAGCGTAGGGGGTGAGAGATGGGTGGAGCGCGCTACAACAATGGGCGCTAACGTGTGCGGCCGCAACAGGTTCAGCGACTTGTTTACGACTCGACTGCAGTCGAGGCTCGCTATCGGCGGTGCAAATCGTATGACTCCACGACGTGCACGTCGAGCGCGTTCACCTGCGTTCCTTCGTCACCGATGCGCGGGAAGTCGAGCACCCGGACACAACCGTCCATCGACGTGTCAGGCGTCGTTCGTCTGCGCGCCCGCCGCACCGCACCCTAACGAGCGTATGGCGTTCCCTCCTGCACCGGCTGCCAGTCGCACTCCGACAAGTCCAACGTCCACGCGCGAACGACGGACAACACGCCGTCGGCCTCCGTCACGAACGGATCCAGCACGAAAAGGGTATCGCCGCGGAAGTCGACCGCCGGCTGCGCATCGCTCGAGAACGGAATGACGCCGTCCACGCAGGCCGCGCTCAGATCCGCCTTGATCACGGTGACGAATCCCTTGGCCGTGAGACGCTGGCCCGCCAGACTAAAGTCAAAGTGCATGGCGGCGAAGGATCCGTCGGCCAGGCGCTGCAGATGACCGGCCGTGGAGAGGATCGCGTAGCGCTCTGCGGGGGATCGGCTGGCGCGTGCGCGCGCCTCGGCGTCGGCCGGCGACCCGCGGCGTCGCACGACGGGTAGCTGCACACTCCTGACTACGAGTCCCTGGCGGTCGAAGAAGATGACACCGTCGAAACCCGAAAAGAGCGCCGCCGCGCCGGAGTCGAGGGGGGCGACCATGACGGACAAGCGCATGGACGGCAGTGTGCGCGACGCCAGGTGCCGCTGCGGCATGGCGCCGAGGTACGACAGCGAGTCCGTTCGCAGGTCCCAGCGCGCGAGCGCGGTGCCCTTTTCCATGTTGAGCGACCCGAGCCAGATAACGTCTCCCCTAGGGATGGCACTGTAGACGATGCCGTCATATTGTCTGGTCGTGATCAGGTCACCCGAGCGCACGTTGAAGCGCGACAGGCGGCGCTGCGATCGATCCACGACGATCAGGAGCGAATCGCCGATGGCTGCGGTGCGGAACGGCTGCTCGAACTCGCGGGGACCGGCGCCCTTGTGCCCGAAGCGGCGTGTGTATCGCCCGTGGTGCGAGTACTGGAAGACCTGACGTGTCACCACGTCGGTGACGTAGTACGACCCGCGCGAATCGA
>JANMSC010000308.1:0-2126 GCA_031388885.1 Gemmatimonadales bacterium
CGCGCGGTCGCTCCGGCCTCGCGGTAGCGCGGCAGGAAGTCGCGGATGCTGGTCGAGCCGTCGGTGTTCTGCGAGCCGTACTTCTTGTCGACGCCGTCGGCCTGCACCACCCGGCATTTCGCCCAGTCGGCCTCCATCTCGTCGGCGATGATCATCGGCATCGTGGTGCGGATACCCTGTCCCATCTCGGAGCGATGACAGATGATGGTTACCAATCCGTCCTCGTGCAGCGTCACGTACGCCACGGGCGACCAGGGCTCGGCCCATGTGGCGGTCAAGCGCTCTACGTCGTCCAACCGACGAATGCCGCCGGGGCCGGCGGCGATGACCAGGCCACCCATGCCTAACAGTTGCACGAAGCGCCGACGCTGCGGATCGGGGGGGGCGTTATGAAGGTCGCTCATGACCGTTTCTCCGCGGCCGCCTTGATTGCGGCACGAATGCGTGGATAGGTGCCGCAACGGCAGATGTGCCCCGTCATCGCGTCATCGATGTCGCTGTCGGTGGGTTTGGGCGTCGTCCGCAGTAGTGCCGCCGCCTCCATGAGCTGACCCGACTGACAGTAGCCGCACTGCGGGACATCGAGTTCGCGCCACGCCACTTGCGTCGGATGTTCACCACTGGGATGCAGACCTTCGATGGTCGTGATGGCGCGCCCTTCGAGCGTGGACATGCGGCGCTGGCAGGCGCGCGCGGGCTGGTCGTCCACGTGGACCGTACAGGCGCCGCACGCGGCGATTCCGCAGCCGTACTTGGTTCCGGTGAGCGCGAGTTCATCGCGCAGAAACCAGAGAAGCGGCATGGTGGGGTCGCCGTCGAACGTCTGGCGGGTGCCATTCACGGTGAGGGAGATCATGACTTACTCCTGGATATGGAATTGGCCGATCACGACTTTAGCAAACTGAGAATTGCGTCTACGGACGCCTTGGCGTCGCCGTACAGCATGCGCGTCTTCGGCTTGAAGAAGAGCGGATTCTCCACGCCGGCGTATCCCGCACCACGTCCACGTTTGAACACGATACAGCTTTCCGCCTCCCACGCGGGCAGCACCGGCATGCCGGCAATTGGACTCGACGGATCGTCGAGCGCGCTGGGGTTCACGATATCGTTGGCGCCTATCACGAGTACAACGTCCGTCTTCTCGAAATCTTCGCCAATCTCGTCCATTTCGAGCACGATGTCATACGGCACATTCGCCTCGGCCAGGAGCACGTTCATGTGACCGGGAAGCCGGCCGGCCACGGGATGAATGGCAAATCGCACCTGCGTGCCTCGCTTGCGCAGCAGATCCACGATCTCGCGCACCGGGTGCTGGGCCTGCGCGACCGCCATGCCGTAACCAGGCACGATGATGACCGATTGTGCCTCGCGCAGGAGCTCGACGACCTCGTCGGCCGTTGTCGGAATCATCTCCCCATCGATCACCGCGCCGCCGGTCGGCGCCGCGCCCTCCTCGGCACCAAATCCTCCGAGGATGACCGAGATGAACGAGCGATTCATCGCCGTACACATGATGTAACTCAGGATTGCGCCCGACGATCCGACCAGTGCCCCGGTAATGATGAGCAGGTCGTTCGACAGCATGAAGCCTGCCGCCGATGCCGCCCATCCCGAATAGCTGTTGAGCATTGAGACGACCACGGGCATGTCTGCGCCGCCGATCGCCATCACCAGATGTATCCCGATCACTCCCGCCACCGCCGCCATGGCGAGCAGGGCGGGCATCGCTTGCTGGTCGCCCTGCACGACGATCACACCGAGCCAGACACTGGCGATAATCATCGCCAGGTTGAGGATATGGCGCGCCGGAATCATAAGCGGCTTGCTCCGGATTACGCCCTGCAGCTTGCCCCATGCAATCACTGAGCCCGTGAACGTAAGGGCGCCGATGAAGACGCCGAGACAGGTTTCGACATCGTGAATGGTCTTCTCCGAACCGACGAGCAGTGCGACCGGATGCAGTTGGTTGCTGAGGCCGACCAGCACCGCCGCCGCCCCAACGAAGCTGTGCAGTATTGCCACAAGCTGCGGCATGGCCGTCATCGACACCCGCGTCGCGACGAACGCACCGATGATGCCTGCCAGCAGCACGGCTCCGATGAGCAGGGGCGACGTGATGAGGCTGG
>JANMSC010000312.1:0-9417 GCA_031388885.1 Gemmatimonadales bacterium
CAGCGAATCCAACGCCCCGTGGACGTCCAGGAGCTTCGGATCGGTGTAGACGTTCATCGTGAGGTCGATGGACGAATGACGCATCGCCGCTTGGGCCGTCCGTGGCGCAACGCCCCCTTTGCTGAGCAGCGTACCGAAGGATGTTCTCAGGGCATGAACGTCGATGGTGCGGCCCCGTGGTTACGCGGCGCGGCAAGAGCCGATGCCGCGACAGTTGCGGCGTACCGAGCCGACCTGGTCATGGTGATGCCCGACAGCACCATGCGTGCATTCGAGCTGGCCACGCTGGCCGAACGGGTCGCGCTCTTGCGTCGATTCTGGGACACCCGCGACCGGGACGAACTGCATGGCAGCGGCGAGCGCCTCCGCGAGCATTACCATCGCCTCGACTTTGCTCGGCGCCATTTCCGCCTCGTCACGCCGAATCGCCAGTTCGATATTGCCGAGCGCTATCGGTCTGGCCAAAGCGAGTTCGACGACCGCGGCGTGATCCATGTGCGTCACGGCGCGCCGGAAGCCCGCTCGTCGTATGCGGCGCCGGGTGTGGAGGCGAATGAAACGTGGCGCTATCGTCGCGACGGTGAACCCCTGCTGTTTCATTTTGTTGCGCGACAGGATGTGCAGGATTATCGGCTGGTTGAGAGCCTCTTCGACATTCTCGGATTCGCGGCGACGGTGCGGCTGCGCGATGGCTCCGACCCCATCAACACATCGCAGCAAGTCGAGGCGCTGCTCCGCTCGCGTGAGGGAATCCATCCGGTGTATTCGCGGCTGCTGGCGGGCGGGCGCGGCGGCGGGGCGCAGATCCAGACGGAGGAACGGGTCGTCGGCCGTCGCAGCATCGCGCTTGGCACGCGGACCGATTCGTGGCGATTGCAATTTGCCGATGCACTCGCCGCCCGCATCGAAATCGCGGCGGTTGGCGCCGACTCCTCGGGCCCCAACGTCCAGCTGGCGTTCGCCGTTCCCGGAGGTTCGTTGCGCGCCGTACTGGCGCCGCAGGGTGTGGTCTATCCGATCCGGATGCGCGCGACAGTATTGGCGCTCGACGGTCGCACGGTTGCGGCGATCGACACGTTGCGCGCGTTCGTCACCCGGTCGGAAATTCCAGCGCGCGAGCACCTGCTCGGACGGGTGTCACTGCGCGTTCCGCCTGGCACCTACACGATTCGGGTGGCACTCGAGAGCGATCGCGCCGGCATGGTCACAGCCCGCGATACCATCCGGGTGGCATCGCTCGACGGTCCGGCGATCGGGCTCAGCGACCTCGCCATCGGGACCCGGGCAGTCAACTTGCCGTGGCGCACCCTGGGCGGCGACACGGCATGGGCCAACCCGCTGGGGATGTTCCGCCGCACCCAGGGGCTGGAGCTCTACTACGAGCTGGGCGGCCTAGTCGCGGGCACACCGTACCGCACCGACATCGCGATCCGTCGCCCCACGGGCGGTTCGGTGTTCCGACGCGTGTTCGGCGGCGGCGGTGCGGCAATACAATTTGGATTCGACGGCATCCATCCCGGCGGGCTCGAGGCCGCGCGGCGGGAAGTCAGTCTGGCTGAACTCAAGCCGGGCTCGTACCGCCTTGAGGTGGTCGTGAGCACGCGGGACGGCCGCACCGCGGTACGACATCGGGCCTTCACGGTCGTCCCGTGACGTGGCGCAGGGCGGCAGCGCTGGCGGCGCTGCTGGTTGGAGCGACCGCGGATCCGACACCGGTCGTCGCGCAGAGCCCCGGTCAACGGCTCGCACTGCAGCAGCTCCGCGATTCCCTCGAATTCACGAGCGACCTCGCGACGCTGCGTGCGCTCGAGGCGGCGACGATCGACGTCGCGCGACGCCATCGCGATGACCCGATCGTCCACCTGCGCCTGGGGCTGATCGCGCTGCGATTGCACGCCCTCGACACGCAACCCCATGCGGATGACGCGATCAGCGAGTTCGAGTGGGCCGCATCCCTTCGGCCCGAGTGGCCGTGGTCGTGGTTTGGGGTCGGACTCGCGGAGTCGGTGCTCAAGGATCGCTCGGTGCAGTTCGCAGGCGGGCTCTGGTTCATGCTTGGCCTCGATCGTGAGTCCCGCGCCGGTGTGGCGTACGCCCGTGCGATTGCGGCTGACCCGTCGTTCGTCAATGGCCTCCTCGCGCTGGCGCAGACCGCGTTGGCGCAGCGCATCAATGCACCGCTCGTCGATGCCCTGGATGCGCTACGTGCCGCGACCGCCTCACCAATCGGCTGGCACCCCGACCTCCTGCTGGAGCGGGGCCGACTGGAGCGCCTGGCCGGGGACCCCGACTCCGCCATCGTCGTGTTCCGGCGCGCGCTGCTCCTGGGGCGACGCACCGAGCTGGCCTGGCTCGAACTGGCCCGATCGATCCCGCTGGGTACCGGGGCCAGCAATGACGCGCCGGTCGTCGCGGGGTCGCCACTCGAGACAGCATACGTCACCGGCGCGACCAGCGATCATCCGGAAACCGTTGCGATGTATCGCCGCGACCTCGAACCGATCCTGGCTGATTCCGAACTGGTGGCGTTCGACGCCTCGCACGGTCAGGCCCGCGCCGCGTGGTTGCGCGAATTCTGGCGCGGACGCGATGCCGTGGACCTCCGCTCGCATGGGTCGCGACTCGCCGAGCACTTTCGTCGGTGGGCCGTCGTGCGGCGTGAGTTCAGGTTGCCACCGTTCCGCCGTCACTACCGGTTCGGCGTCGAGCTCTACCGCAGCGGCGATGGAGAACTGGATGACCGCGGCATCATCTGGTTGCGCCACGGGGCACCGACCGTTCGCATCGAATGGCCCCGGTCGCGCTCCCGCCCGGGCCGCCCGCGTGACGGACGGCTGCACGACGGTCCCAATTTCGGCAACGAAAGCTGGCGCTACGACCGTCCCGATGGGGCACTCGTGCTGCACTTTGTCGCCGAGGAAGACCCGCAGGATTTTCGCGTCGTCGATTCGCCCGACCGACTCGACGTGCCCGGCGACCTTCTCGCCGCGCGCGCGCACGAACTCCCGGGCGTCGCCCGACTCCTCCGGATCAACCAGGAATCACCCGCATGGGGCTGGGTGAGTGAAGAGGTGCGACAACGTGGGCTGCGCAGCATCGCCCTCGCGACGCAAACCGACTCCTGGGAACGGACCTATCCGACTCGCCTCACCGGGCACGCCCAATGGTTCGCCGCTGGCGTGCGCGACGGCCAGCCGCTGCTGCACCTGGTCTACGCGATCGATGCCGCGACGATCCGGGGACTGCCCGGGGGCGATGCGAACGGCGGCGTCCCGATTCGGGTCCGCGCCGTCGCGTTGACGCGCGACGGTGTCCCCGTGGCAGAGCTCGACACCGTGCAGTTCGCCCCTCGCCCCGGACCCGGCGTGCGGTTCATCGCGATGCGTGCCGAGATGCCAACTGCCTCTGGTGTGATTCGGCTGCGACTCGGGGTCGAAGTGTCCCCGGCCATCGGCGCGGTGTATCCCGTCGACTCGTTGACGGTGCCGGACATCAGCGCGGATTCGCTCACGATGTCGGCGCTGCTCACCGGAAGTCCGGCCCGCTCACTGCCGTGGCTGCCACTCAACGCGGATACCGCGTGGCTCGATGCCGGCACCGTGTACCGTCCGACCGACACGCTGGTGGTATACGCGGAGGCCTACGGCGTTCGACGTGGGACGCCGGCGACCGTCCGCCTCGTGGTGACTCGCGCTCGCGAAGGGCTGGCCCGGCTGATCGGCAGGGAGCGCACCGCGATCGCCCTCACCGAACGTCTCGAGCTGGCGGCACCCCGCGCCCAGATCCGGCGTGCCCTCGCGCTGAGTGAACTGGCGCCTGGGACGTACACGGTCGAGCTCACGGTGACACAGGGGAATCGGTCGCTGACCCGACGCCGGGGGCTGGTCATCCGCTGATATTTGTGGATAAATTGGCAATGTGGTCGATTTGTGATGTGGATTGTCGATCCACGCGCCGCCGTTGGTGAAACGTCCCGATTGCCCGACTCCACCCGGATCCCTAATTTGCTTTCCGTCGACGTCGTGCTGCCGGGTTCGGATCATCCGGCATGACGGCGTCTCCCGTTTGCGTGGTACCGCTGGCCTGCGGTCAGCGCCACCCGAGTCACACCCAGGACAACTGTCCCAGAGGCAACATGGATACGTCTCCGTCGAGGCGCGCGGTGGAACTGTCGCCCAATGCCATCACCGTGCTGGAGAAGCGCTACCTGGTGAAGGATGAGAAGGGGAAGCCAGCCGAGCGGGCCGAGGACCTTTTCTGGCGCGTCGCCTCGACCGTCGCCGCTCCCGACGCGACGTACGGCGCGTCACCCGGCGCGGTCAACGCACTCGCCGAGGCGTTCTACGACGTCATGGCGCAGCGTCTCTTCATGCCCAACTCGCCGACGCTGATGAATGCCGGGCGTCCCCTCGGGCAGTTGTCGGCATGTTTCGTCCTCCCGGTCGATGACACCCTGTCCAACGGCAAGAGCGGCATCTACGACACGCTGCGTGCCATGGCGCTGGTGCATCAATCGGGTGGTGGTACGGGCTTTTCGTTCTCGCGCCTGCGGGGCCGCAACGACATCGTGCGGTCGACGATGGGCGTTGCGTCGGGTCCGATCTCGTTCATGTCGCTGTACGACTCGTCCACCGACGTCGTCAAGCAGGGCGGCACGCGTCGCGGTGCGAACATGGGGATCCTCCGGGTCGATCACCCCGACATTCTTGAGTTCATCGCGTGCAAGGACGACACGACGCGGATCACCAACTTCAACATCTCCGTTGGCGTGACCGACGCGTTCATGGCGGCGCTCGCCGAGGACGCCGAGTTCGACCTGATCGATCCGCGCACCAAGCGGGTGACCGGCCGGCTTCGCGCCGCCGCCGTCTGGGGCAGGATCGTGCACGGTGCGTGGAAGACCGGTGAACCGGGGGTGTTCTTCATCGACCGTGCCAACTACTACAACCCGGTGCCCCACCTCGGCCCGTACGAGGCAACCAATCCGTGTGGTGAACAGCCGCTGCTGGCGTACGACGTGTGCAATCTCGGTTCGATCAACCTCGGTGCCTTCGTCGAGAACGGCGTGATCGACTACGAGAGGCTGCGCCGCGTGGTCCACCTCACCACGCACTTCCTCGAGAACGTGATCGACGCCAACAACTATCCGCTGCCCGAGATCACCGATCTGGCGCAGCGGATTCGCCGCATTGGTCTGGGTGTCATGGGGTTGGCGGATCTCTTCATCCGCATGGGCGTGCCCTACGATTCGGCCGAGGCGGTCGAGTTGGGGCGCTCGCTGCAGCAGTTCGTCGATGAGGAGGCGAAGGTCGAGTCCGAGCGGCTCGCGTCGGTTCGTGGCGTCTTCCCCGAGTGGGAGCGCAGCATCTGGGGTCCCGATGCAACCTGCGCCCGCGATGCCAACGGCGAACGGATTCGGCCCCGGCGCATGCTCCGCAACTGCAATGTCACCACCGTGGCCCCAACGGGTACGATCTCGATCATCGCCAGCTGCTCGTCCGGCATCGAACCGTTGTTTGCGGTCGCGTTCATGCGCAATCAGGCCAGCGTGCTGATGCCCGACGTCAACGATGACTTCGTTGCGGTGGCCAGGCGCGAAGGTTGGCATTCCGAGGAGCTGATGCGGAAGATCGCGGCGGAAGGCCACATCCGGTTCGAGGACGTGCCCGTGGCCTGGCAGCGGGTGTTCG
Organism: Gemmatimonadales bacterium; assembly: GCA_031388885.1. Classification (GTDB taxonomy): domain Bacteria; phylum Gemmatimonadota; class Gemmatimonadetes; order Gemmatimonadales; family GWC2-71-9; genus Palsa-1233. The sequence goes on from JANMSC010000312.1 coordinate 5,691, forward strand.
TCACGGCGAACCACATCGCTCCCGAGTGGCACATCCGGATGCAGGCGGCGTTTCAGGAGCACAACGACTCGGCGATCTCCAAGACGTGCAACTTCGCCAATGACGCAACCGAGTCGTATGTCGAGCAGATCTATCGGATGGCGTACGACCTCGGCTGCAAGGGCGTCACGGTGTATCGTGACGGCTCGCGGGACATGCAGGTGCTCTCGACTGGCTTGGTCGCGAAGAAGGTCCACGAGCAGGCGACCACGTCGGGCAAGTCGGAAGCACGCGCCGATCTCACGATGCACGATAGTTCGCCGAGCGTGCGCGAGGCGGCAGCAAACAGCGTCGCGGACCTCGCCGAGGCGCACGCCGAGATCGACCGGCTCAAACAGCTGGTACACGAGTTGGAGAGCGAGAATCTGCAGCGCCGCCAGAAGCGGTCGCGTCCCGAGTTGCTGCGCGGTACAACGCGCCGGATCCAGACCCCGCTGGGCGACCTCTACGTCAACATCACCGAAGACGACAAGGGCCAGCCGTTCGAGGTCTTCATGTCACTCGGCAAGGCGGGCGGCGCCTTGATGGCCGACGTCGAGGCGATCGGACGGTTGATCTCGCTCGCGCTCCGCTCAGGCGTCCCGGTGAAAGCGATCTATCGCCAGCTCCGCGGCATTTCGTCCGATCGCGCGATCGGTCTCGGTCCGTACAAGGTCCTTTCAGTCCCGGACGCTGTCGGGATTGCCCTGGAGAAGTACATGGGTGAGAAGCAGGGCGTCCAGCAGGAGCTGCTCAACACCGGTGAATTCTCAGTCCAGGCTGCGCCAGCGCTCCAGGTGGTGGTCACGCACGACAACGAGCAGATCATGCTCGGCGGGATGCAGGCGACGCTCGCCGGCGCATGCCCCGACTGCGGCTCGCAACTCGAGATGGCCGAGGGATGCATGAAGTGCCATGTCTGCGGTTTTTCCGAGTGTGGGTGAACCCTCAGGTGCGACACATGTGTCGCACCTGACGGATCCCGACACGATGATCCCGACGGGCCGCCATGTGCGGCCCGTTGTGCGTCACGCGTCATACCCACGATACCACTCCACACGCTCGCGACGACACTATGTTCCGTGGAGCACATGGATTCCTATCCGGTAGTCGCTGACCGATTCCGAACGACCTTTCGAGTCGCGATCGTTGTCGTCGCGACGGTCGCAGTGGTCGCGATCGTCGCGCGCATCCTCGGCCTCGATCGCGTGTTGCAGGTGCTGCCGACGTATCCGGCGATGGAGTTCAACACCTCGGTCGGCATCGCGATGGTCGCGTTGGCGCTGGTGGGTGTTGCGCGTCGTCGTCGTGTGCTCACCGCGAGCGGTGGTGCCGTCGCGCTGGCGATCGGTGCCGCAACGCTGATCGAGTACATCAGCGGGCGCGATCTCTGGCTGGATACCATCGTCGTCGGTCCGGTCGCCCCGGAACTTCCGTTTCCGGGACGAATGTCGGCCGCGCTGGCGCTCTCGTTCGTGATGGTCGGCTGCGCGCTCCTCGAGGTGTCAATGCGTCGCCGTCGTCTCGGCGCGCCAGCGGTCGCCGGCATGCTCGGCAGCATCACCGCGACCATCGCCGTCGTCGTGCTCTTTTCGTATGCAACCAACGTGCTCAGCGGCCTGCGTTTCGGCTACGTCATGTCGATGTCGATTCCGGGTGCGTTCGCGATGATCGCCACCGGTGTCGCGCTGATGCTGATCGGATGGCGGCAGCCGTCCACGTACGCAGCATTCCCGACCTGGGTCCCGATCGGCGCCGGTGTGTCGGTGCTGGTGGCGACCGTGCTGCTGTCGGGCGCCATGTCGATTGCCGAGCAGGACGCTGCCATGGCACAAGTTCGAGCGCAGGCCACCGCTGTCCAGCATCGCGTGAGCGAACAGATCGACAACGCCTTTGCTCCGCTCACCCAGCTCGGGAGCGTGCGCCGTGATACCACCGGTGGCGCATCGCCAGAGTGGCTTGCGGCCGCGGCCAGCATCCTCCAGGCCGCTCCCGCCACCGAGGGAGTCGTGCTGTTCGACGCAAACCTTGGGGTACGCTCTGGTGTGCCGGATGTGTCGTGGTCCCGCTTTGATCGCGTGACGGTGGCGACCCTGCTCGCGGGGTGGTCGCAGAGTGACCGCGGTAACCGTGGTCGGTTCATTACGCTCACTGACGCAGGGGCGCGTCCGCTGCTATTTGCCGTGGTGCCCGCGTGCGCGGTCACATGCGACGGCTACATCGCCGCGTTGATGCACCCGGCACGATTCCTGGGCCCCAACGCCGGGGCGCTCGCGCCCGGCTATGTGATCGAAGTGTCGGCCCACGATCGGGCGGTGTACCTCAGCCCTGGCGTCCATGCGGGGAGGGAATGGGGAGCGCGTTCCGACACGGTCATTGCGGGGATTCCCTGGACGGTGCGGGCCTGGCCCCAGCCGGCCACCCTGGCCGCGCTGGTATCAGACCTTGCGGCAGTGCTCGCCGGGCTCGGCTTCATGGTCGGTGCGCTCCTGACGTCAACCCTGAAGTTGGTGCAGAACTCGGTGGGTGCCGCCCGTCTGTCGGAGCGCGAACGGATTGCCACGGCGATCGAGAGCCTGACCGAGGGGATCTGGGAGACGAACGTCCTGACCGGCGAGGGACGCCGCAGCGAAGGGCTCTGGCGCAGCCTCGGCTACGACCCGGCCGATATTTCGAGTGCGGAGGCGCCGCGTCTCTGGCAGTCGCTGATCCACCCCGACGACCGCGCCCGGGTGGCGGAGGCGACCTCGGACCACGTGGCCGGGGCAAGCGATGCGATTGCGTGCGAGTATCGAATCAAGGGGCACGATCGCTGGCACTGGATGATCGACCGCGGGCGCGTGGTCGAGCACGATGACCGCAACCGGGTGATGCGCCTCCTCGGTACCGTCTCCGACGTGACCGAAAGAAAACTCGCCGACGAACGGCTTGCCACGAGCGAACGACAGTTCCGCGCGGTGTTCGACAGTGGTTTCCAGTTCGAGACCCTGCTTGACCTCGACTGCAACCTGCTGCAGGCCAATCACACCTCGCTCGAGTTTGCCGGTATCACCCTCGACGCTGTGCACGGTCACAAGTTCTGGGACACGCCCTGGTGGTCGCACTCCACTGAGGCGCAGGAACGGTTGCGCGAGGCGTGCCGCGAAGCCGCCATGGGGAAGACGGTCCAGTATCAGGACGAAGTCCGTGGGCGCAACGATCGGCGAGCGCTGATCGACTTTTCACTCAAGCCGATTCTCGATGCCGAGGGCCACGTGGTGCAGCTTCTCGCCGAGGGCCGCGATATCACGGAACGGAAGCGCGCCGAAGACTCGCTGCGCGAGGTCGATACGATCGGCACGATCGGCCGGATGGCGGCTCGCGTGGCGCACGAGATCAACAACCCGCTCGCTGGCATCCAGAACTCGTTCCTGCTGATCAAGGATGCGGTTCCGGAGACCCACAAGTACTATGCCTACGTGGGCGCGATCGAGCGCGAGATTGCCCGAATCGCGGCGGTCACGCGTCAACTCTACGAGGCGTTCCGCCCCGAGACCGATGGCACGCCTGACTCCGCGGTGGCGGTCGTGATCTCCGACGCGGTGGCGATGCTCAGCCAGATCAATCGCGCCTCGCAGGTCAACGTCGAGGTCGATACGTCGGAGGCCGCGGCCGTCGTCGCCATTCCGAGCCCATTGCTCCGTCAGGCAGTGTACAATCTTGTGCAGAA
>JANMSC010000485.1:0-6529 GCA_031388885.1 Gemmatimonadales bacterium
CCGACTCAAGTCCAGCAACCATGCGAAGCGTCGTCGTCTTGCCACAGCCGGAGGGACCGACCAGCACAAGGAATTCTCCCTGCTGCACGTCAAGGGTCACGTCGTGCACCACCACATGATCCGTGGAGCGGTCTCGGTATACCTTCTGCACACCGTCGAGCGTTACCTTGGCCATCGAGATGCCCTTCCTTCATGTCTGAGACTATCCGCTTTCCACCAGGCTTTCTCTGGGGCGTCGCGACGTCCGCATACCAGATCGAGGGCTCCCCACTCGCTGATGGCGCCGGGCCGAGCATCTGGCACCGGTTCGTTCACGAACCCGGCCGGATCGACAATGGCGATACCGGCGACGTTGCATGCGACCACTATCGACGTTCTGCGGACGATGTCCTGTTGATGCGCGAGCTGGGAATCGGTGCGTATCGATTCAGCGTGTCGTGGAGTCGTGTGCTGCCGACCGGCAGGGGCCCGGTCAACCCCGCCGGCCTTGCGTTTTACGACCGACTTGTCGACCGGCTGCTGGACGAGGGCATTGCGCCGTCCGTCACACTCTTCCATTGGGACCTGCCCGCCGCGTTGGACGACGCAGGTGGTTGGCTCAATCGCGACATCGCCGACTGGTTCGCCGAATACGCCGCCGTGATGGTCAGGGCGCTGGGCGATCGGGTCCCGATGTGGGTCACGCTCAACGAGCCGTGGGTGGTGGCTGACGCCGGGTACCTCCACGGTATCCACGCGCCCGGGCACCGGAGCATTGCTGAAACGCCGCATGTGAGCCACAACCTTCTCCGCGCTCATGGTGCCGGACTCCAGGCGATCCGGGCCGAACGCGGCCGGCAGGCGGGCCTGGTGGTGAACCTGGAACCCAAGTATCCCGCCTCGGACCATCCCGCCGACGTCGCCGCGACCCGCCGCGCCGATGCATATATGAACCGCCAATTCCTCGACCCGGTGCTCCTCGGTCGATACCCCGAGGAAATGTCGGAGATATTCGGGCAAGCGTGGCCCGTTTTTCCTGAGGCCGACTTCGCCCTGATCCAGCAGCCACTCGATTTCCTCGGCGTCAACTACTACACCCGCAATGTCACCTGCGATGACCCCGCAGCGCTGCCGGTGCGAGCGGGTCGAGTGCGCCAGGATGAACGGCTCCACACCACACTCGACTGGGAAGTGTACCCTGCTGCGCTTACTGCGGTCCTGACCTGGATTCGCGATCGGTACGGCAGCGTGCCGCTGTTCGTCACCGAAAATGGCGCCGCGTTCGATGACACTGACCCCGCCAACGTCGAGCTGGTGAACGACCCGCTCCGGGTGAACTACCTGCGCGATCATCTGCTGGCTCTACACGACGCGATCCGTCTCGGCGTCGATGTCCGTGGGTACTTCGCCTGGTCGCTCTTCGATAACTTCGAGTGGAGCGCCGGATTCGCCAAGACGTTCGGCCTTTACCGTGTCGATGTCGAGACCCAGCGGCGCACTCCGAAGTCGAGTGCCAGATTTTATGCCGACGTCATTCGCTCCGGCGGAACGGTGCTGGGCCGGTAATGTGGGCCGACATCAGCGCCGAGATCGATCTCCACGCGATGGCTGGCTCCATCACTCTTGAGTGGCACAAAGATGGCACCGTCGTGCACCCGCGCCGCGAGCGTCGGAGCGCGCACGATGGTATCCCCGCTCGTCCGTCGCACAGCCAGTTCGTAGCGGGTCGTTCCGTCTGCCAGTCGGTGCCACACCGAAAACCCCGGCCAGTCCAATGGAATGCACGGCCGCAGCACGAGTGTGTGGCCTCCGGAGATCGTCACGCCGAGGATTGATTCGAGTGCCACCCGGAACATCCATCCCGCCGATCCGGTGTACCACGTCCAGCCACCGCGCCCGATGTGCGGCCCCTCCCCATAGACATCGGCGGCGATGACATACGGCTCCGCCTGGTACTCGGCGATCGCCGCCGGTGAACCGCCGCGGGTGACCGGACTCAGCATCTCGAGCAATGCAGCGGCGCGCTCGCTGCGGCCGGCCTCGGCCAAGGCTCGCACCGCCCACAACGCGGCGTGAGTGTATTGCCCGCCGTTCTCACGCACACCCGGGAGGTAGCCCTTGATGTAGCCGGGGTCGTGCGGCGTGCGATCAAACGGTGGCGTCAAGAGGCGAATCAGGCCGGCGGGCTCATCGACGAGTCGCGCTTCCATCGCATCAAGGGCCAGGTTGGCGCGTCCGTCAGTGGCCACACCCGACATCACCGACCACGCCTGGGCGATCGCGTCGATGCGGCATTCATCGCTGGTCGCGGAGCCGAGCGGCGTCCCATCGTCGTAGTAGGCGCGGCGGTACCACTCGCCATCCCAACCAGCGGTGTTGAGCGCCGTGTGAAGGCTGCGCATCCGCGTCTGGTACCGGCTGACTCGCACGGTGTCGCCGCGCCGCGCGCAGGTGGGGATGAATCGTTCGAGAATGGCGTAGAGAAAGAACCCCAGCCAGACACTCTCACCTCGGCCGAGCCGACCGACCCGATTCATGCCGTCGTTCCAGTCGCCGCTGCCGATCAGGGGAAGGCCGTGGACGCCGGCGCTGAGCGAACGATCCAGTGCACGGCAGCAGTGTTCGTACACATCGGCGTGCGTACCGGAATCTTCCGGAGCGAGGGATGCCTCGTCTTCATCCACCGTAAGCTCCCGCGCCGTCAGAAATCTGGCACGCTCATCGAACACCGAGTCGTCGCCAGTGGTATCGACGTAGTATTGCGCGACCAGCGGCAACCAGAGCAGGTCGTCGGAGAACCTGGTGCGAATGCCCTTTCCGGTGGGCGGATGCCACCAGTGCATCACGTCGCCCTCGATGAACTGGTTGGCGGCGTGCAGCAGGATCTGGCGCCGAGTCAGCTGAGGCCAGTGGTACACCAATGCCGCAGCGTCTTGCAACTGATCGCGGAAACCGAACGCGCCGCCTGACTGGTAGAGCGCCGAGCGGGCCCAGATGCGGCAGCTCAGGTTCTGATACGTGAGCCAGCCATTGACCATCAGATCGAGCGCGGGCACCGGTGTTTCGACCCGCACGGCGGAGAGGGTGTCGTGCCAGAACGTGCGCACGGCTGCCAACTCCGCCGCGACTGTCGCGGGCGTCTGGAATCGTGCGCAGAGGGCCAACGCGGCGCTCCGGTCGGCCGCCTGGCCGAGGAGAATTGACCATTCTGCGGTCGCCCCCGGCTCGAGCTCCGTGCCCAGCCGGAACGCGGCGCACGAGTCAAAACCGCCGCCACAGCGCCCATCGAGCGGGCGGACTGTGCCGACCGCTGCGGGTGCGGCAGCGCTGCCGTACCGTCCGAGGAACCCAGCACGGTCCGTGGTGAACTCGTGACCGGATGAATCCGGCCCGCTGATCGACGCGAAGGCGACGTGACCTCCGAATTCAAGGTTCTCCGGATTGGTGGCGAGCACCACGCGGCCATCGTCTGCCGATTCGGTGATCACCGATCGCGCCGACGTGGCGCGCAGGGCACCGAGCACCCATTCGGCGAAGTAAAAGAGCGACAGCGACCGAGGCACAGTATCGCGGTTCGTCACGCGGAGCCGCACAACCTTCACCGGCTCGTCCTTCGCCATGAAGCAAACCACGTCCTGCTCCAGCGCGCGGCTGGTGTGACACCAAGCGGTGTAGCCGAAACCGTGGCGGGCTTCATACGCCCCGGAGCCCGGAGTCGGTGCCGGTGTCGGCGACCAAAATGTGTTGGTGGCCTCGTCACGCAGGTACAGTGCCTCACCCACTGGGTCCGACACGGGGTCGTTGAACCACGGCGTCAGGCGGTTGAGGCGGCTGTTGCCAACCCACGTGAATCCGAGTCCGCATTCCGACGCAACGAATCCGGCTGCTTCGTTGGCGATGACATTGGTCCACGGAAGCGGCGGGCGGCGGAGTTCGTCCACTGTGCGGTCGAGCCGGACGACGTATTCGGTGCCGTCGGTGGAGAACCCACCGTATCCGTTCCGGAAGCGGAGCACTTCCGACGAGTCGGCCGTCGCGGCAATCCCCGGCGCAGGTCGATAGCGACGAGGCAGATCGACAACGGGCGCCGGAATCCCGTCCGTCGCGGCCGAACGCGGGAACAGTGCGTCCCCTGCCCCGCTGGCCGCCGCCGCACCGAGTGCAGCCTCGACGATGGCTCGCTGCGTTCCGGCTGCGAGCACCGCGTCGAGTCGTACGGTACCACCCGGAACGAGCGTGAAGGCGCGACGAAGTGCCAGCACTGGATCGAGCACGTTACCGACGGTGCCAGACAGCGGGCCCGCAGTCGCGAGCGCGATGGGGTTGGCCAGCGTGCGACCGCGCCCAATGAATTGCGCGCGATCGGTCTCCAACTCAGGCGCATCAGTGCTGCGCGTTCCGACAACCAACAGCGCGTGCCCGAGAAAGAGGAGCTCGTCGTCGGGGCTCCGGGGGCGGCGCAGAGCCAACACGGCGTCCAGGTTGACGAGCGATTCAGTCTGCACGAACAACTTGGAGAACGCCGGATGCCCCGCGTCGGCTGCAGCCTTGTTGAGCACAACCTCGGCACAGGTGGTGAGGTCGAGATGCCGCGATTGCCGGCCCAGATTGGTGACGGTGTAACGTCGCCATTCGAGGTCGGCGTGCGGCGCCACCGAAATCTCGGTGCGGAACTCAATCCCGTCGTCCCGTCGCACGATCATCACCGCGTCGGCGCTGGCGGTGACCCGGTACTCCTCGGGTACCGACGGTACCGGCTGGAATCCGGCGGACCAGTAGCGTCCCGAGTCGAGGTCACGGAGGTACGCGAAGAATCCGTCGGCGTCGCGCGTGCGATCCGCAGACCAACGCGTCAATTGGTAATCGCCTAGTGCGGAATATCCCGAGCCAGCGGCCGTCACGTGGACGTCGTAGCGACCGTTGGTCAGCCGATGACAGTCGGTCATGATTCGAAGACGATCGTGGCAGGCACCGCGCGGACCGTAATGGTGCCATCCGCCGTCGCGATGACCGACTGGCCATTCACCGTGATCCGGCGTGCCAGCGCACTCCCCGGCGTGTGGACAACGAGTCCACCCGACGGCACTCGCATGCCGGTTGCTGCAACCGTGAGCGTCGTGACGGACCCTACCCGAACCGCGGCGTAGCTGATCGGTCCCCACCACGTGCTCAAGCCGTTGACCGCAATCCCGGAATCGGCGAGCCAGGCATCTGGAATTCCCTGCGCGACCACCAAGGCGCTATCGACCTCGCGCTCGTACACGAACAGATCGGCGGCGGAACGGAGAAAATCCGAACCGACCCAGGTGTGCGGCACGTCGCCGATAAACTTCGGCGCGTGCCGGTCGCGCCACACCACTTCGGGCCACTGATTCCACGCCACCGGCTCCTGGTCGGCAAGGAAGTCGTCGAGCATCGCCAACGCGCGCGCCTTCCAGCCGAGCCGGAGCATCGCCCCTACGGTACGGAGCTCATACGGGGTGTATGCCTCCCACGTACTGCCGGCATCACCGCGGGCACTCGCCTCGGTCCAGTAGCGCTCGAATGTTCGGTTGAGCGCCTCGCGAGGGAGCCGTGGCAGCTCCTCGACGGGGGTAATGGCAATGGTGGTCGACGTCGCGTCGAAGTCACCGAGGTCGGCGGCACCCGGGATGAAATCGATTCGTCGCTCCGCCATCACCGCGCTGATGGACGCGTAGAGGTCGGTGGCGAACTCGTCGCGCATCGCCGCGATCCGATTCGCATCGGCAGTATGCCCGAGGGCAAATGCCATCGCGACGGCATCCTTGAAACCGCGCAGCGCGAAGAAGTCGTCCCAGTACGAGTGCATCGGCTTGGCCGAGTATCCCTCGTGACTGATGGAGGGTGGGAGCAGACCGAAATACAGACGATTCGGTCCGCTGCGATACTCGGCGGTGCGATGGGTCTGCCTGAGCGAGTCAAGGTAGTTCACGGCGGCAGTCACGCGGGGCCACATCTGCCGCAGCATGTCGCGGTCACCAGTGAAGCGGAAATACTCCATCACGAGATAGATGAATTCGCCGTTGCTGTCGTGTTCCGGTACCGGATCAGCGCCACGTCGATCGACGCAGCAGGGAATCTTTCCGTCGGGATACTGGAACGGGGCGTACCATCGCAGAAAGTCGCGCACCGCATCGGCGTGCCCGAACCGGAGGAGCGCGGTCGAGGTGAGCGCGCCGTCCCGAATCCAGGAGCGTTCGTACGAGCGGGAGCCGGGCTGGAGGGCCGCACCATCGCGATTGATCAGGACGTACGCCAATGTGCTTGCGATCGTGTTGGATACGCGGCGGCCTGCCCAGGGAAGGTGGATACTGGCACGATCGACGGCTGCTTCCCAGGTGCGAACTGCGACGTCGAGTGCGCGGTCCACGCCGGCGGCGCTCCGGTCGGCCAGCGGTGCCAAGGCACGACCGCCGAGCGGGACCTCGACCGCGATGGTCGCCGTACTGTCCGGCACCAGGTCGAGCCGCCAGGCGAGCGCGCCGGAGGCGGCACCAAAGGGATCCCGCGCAGCGGTGTGCTGCGGAAC